>JAICVP010000142.1 GCA_025935275.1 Thermoleophilia bacterium | reverse complement strand
TACCGCTGCGGGACGATGATCGAGCTCCCGCGTGCGTGCATCCGGGCGGACGAGATCGCCGAGCACGCCGACTTCCTCAGCTTCGGGACAAACGACCTCACGCAGACGACCCTCGGCTTCTCACGGGACGATGCGGAGGGCAAGTTCCTCACCCATTACCTCGACGAAGGCATCCTGGATCAGAACCCCTTCGAGACCCTCGATCAGGGCGGCGTGGGGGAGCTGATGGAGATCGCGGTCGAGCGGGCGCGCACCGCGAAACCCGACCTCAAGCTGGGGATCTGCGGCGAGCACGGCGGCGACCCGGCCTCGGTCGCGTTCTGCCACCGGCTGGGACTGGACTACGTGTCCTGCTCGCCGTACCGCGTCCCGCTTGCTCGACTCGCGGCAGCGCAGGCCGCGCTGGCGGAGTCCGAGGTTCCGCAGGCCGTCAGTTAGCCAGCGGGAGGATGTAGCGCTTGTAGGCGGCGCGGGACTTCGGCTTGGAACTCAGGTCGAACGTCGAGCCGTTCTGGCTGCGGTAGTAGATGATCATCTTGACCCGCGCGTGGCTGGCGACGAAGTTGGCCATCTTCTGGACGAAGTCCGGATGGTCGATCCCCGGGCCGAGCCCCCACTCGCCGATCGCGTACGGCTTGCCCGTATGCGCGCGGTAGAGGTCGAGGTTGGCCGCCCATTCGACGCCGCGCCCGTAGTCGTAGAGATCGTTCGCGACGACGTCCACGTAGTTATCGCCGGGGTAGTACGCGTCGGCGCTGTTCCCCTTGAGGTCCGGGCTCCCGAACCCCTGCGGGTTCCAGATGACCTTGACGTCGTTCGTCGGAAGGTTCTTCGTGCGGTCGAGCTTCGGCATGCGCGACGCGACGAGCTTCGCGTTGATGTTGGTGACCGAGCCCCCATGGACGATCAGGTAGGTGCGGCGGAAGGCCCGGCGGAAGCTCTTCGTCGAATGAGACGCGCCGCGGTACGACCCGTTCGAGTTGTACGCGCAGTAGGGGTTCCAGTGCCCGTTCATCTCGGCGTAGGGCCGGACGTAGGCGAAGTTTCCGAAACGGTCCAGTGCCTGGGCGATGTCGATCAGGACTCGGTCGCCCTTCCCGTTCGCGATCTGGGCCGGAGTGATCGCTTCGTTCCCGTACTTGTTCACCGTCCCGAACGAGAGTGCCGGAATCGGCTTTGCGGCCGCGAGCGTGTTGTCCATGTAAGTCTGCTTGTGCACGCCCCACGTGATGAAGTCCAGGTTGACGTCCGTGGCCTGGTTCGTCAGGTCATTGAACCGCGACTTCGAGCCTTCGACACCTAGGAGGATGGAGGCGCCTGCTTCGGCCGGAATGAGGAGCGCTGCTAGGGCGGCAAGAACGAGAAGCTTTCGCATGCTTCTCGTTTATCGACCGTAAGAAAAGAATCCTTTTCCCTCATTTGAGCCACGTGTAAAAGCTCTCTTAAGGAATTGGGGCGGGCGGATAGAGCGCGTGGATCTCGTCCACGAATGACGCCAGTTGATCGGCCAACGCGGCATCTTCGACCTCGAGGACGTTTTCGGCGTTCCGCTCGCCCGAGTGGGAGAGGTTGTAGCTCCCGGTGAAGAGATAGTCGTCTGCGACGACGACCTTGGCGTGCATGAAGTCGTGCACGTCGCCCTGGCCGTAGGGCATCGAGTTCTTTCCGGTGAAGCGCCCGTTCGCGAAGATGCGGCGGATCGCGGGCATCTTCCATTCCGAGTTCCCGTTCAGCTGCCACTGGTGGAAGACGCCCTTCATCTGCGTCGCGTCGACGACGCCGGCCACGTCGCATTTCCCGTCCGAGACCGCCTCCGCGAGCGCGCCGAGCACCGGCCCCGAGGTCATGACCGGCGAGCAGATCCGGATGCGCGTCCGCGACTTGGCGATCCGGTGAGCGATCCGCGTCGCGAGGGCCTCGCCGTGCCCCGGTGAGAACCATGCACGCACCTTCGCGTCGCCGACGTGGATCGGATTCGGCTCGACGAAGCCGGACTGCTCGACGCTCTCCGTCGTCCAGAGCTGCTCGAAGTCCTCCGTGTAGCGCGCTGCGAGCTCCTCCGAGCGGACGACCACGATGACGTTCTCCTCACGGCTCCAGGAGTCGTCGCTCCAGTTCGTGGAGCCGGTCCAGACGTCCGCTCCGTCCCGGACGACGTACTTGTGGTGCATGAGGTCGGGAACGCCCAGGATCCGCTTCGTGGGTACCTCGAGGTTGTCGAGCAGGCTCGGGTCGGCATGCGGCGGAGCCGGCTCGGGGATCGGCTTGTCGTTGTCGACGTTGAAGGCGAGGCGCACCTGCACGCCCCGGCTCTGCGCGTCGAGGAGCGCGGTCGCCACCAGCTTCGCGGTCTCCTGCTCGAGGTCGAAGTCGTAGAGAGCGAGGTCGAGCGACTTCTCGGCCTTGGCGAGGAAGTCGGCCGCGTACTCCGCGATCTCGAGCGCGGTCTGGCCCCGGTCCCGCAGAGTTCGGATCTCGATGTCAGGCATAGCCGCGCACCTGGAAGTAGGCGACGAGGAGACTGCCGACGGCGACCGCGAGGAGTCCCGCGGCAGCGACGAAATTGAAGCGGCCGTAGACCGCGTGGCCGCGGCCGAAGCCCGAGAGGACGAGGATGCAGAGCGCGCCGCCGACGAGCCCGCCGACGTGGCCGCCGATCGAGACACTGTTGAGCGTGAAGCTGAGCGCCAGGTTCAGGATCACGATGATCAGGGCCGAGCCGCCGAACACGTTGATGTTGTTCCGCTCGAGGACGAGGCCGGCGCCCAGAATCCCGAACACCGCGCCCGAGGCGCCGACGGTGAACGTGGTCGGGTTGATCAGGAGCGCCCCGGCGGACCCCGCCAGGATCGAGATTACGTAGATCGCGAGGAAGCGCCCACGGCCGAGCAGATGCTCGAGCGGTCGGCCGAACCACCAGAGCATGAGCATGTTGAAGAAGATGTGCAGCACGCTTCCGTGCAGGAACGCGCACGTGACGAGCCGGTACCACTGGTCGCCCTGGGCGATCGGCGGTGCGGCGAGGGCCCCTCGGAAGAAGATCTCGCTGAAGGGCTGGGTGAAGCTCCCCGACTGGACCACCTGCGCGAGGAAGACCAGGACGTTGAGCCCGATCAGCACCTTCGTGACGATGAAGTCGGTCCCGACACTGGTGTACGAGCGCGCCCTGACGGCTGCTTTCTTCGCTCCGGTCGGGAGCCCCGCACACTCCGGGCACTTGATCCCGACGGACGCGAACACCATGCACTCGGTGCAGATCGGCCGGCCGCAGTTCGAGCAGGTGATCGCCGTCTCGTTCGACGGATGCCGGTAGCAGACCATCGTCTGCGTCTGCTCGGGTGCGGCCATCGGCGCAATCGTAGCCGCGTTGCTACCCGGTAACGTCCGCTCGATGCGCGTCCACGTCGCCTTTACACCGGGGGAGGCGGCCCGCGTTCCCACCGGAATCGTGGTCGACGTGCTCCGAGCCACGTCCACGATCGTCCAGGCCCTCGACGCCGGCTACCGCACCGTGTACTGCTGCGCGGAGGTCGACGAAGCCGAGACGCTCAAGGAGGAACTCGGCGACGCGGTGCTCGGCGGAGAGCGCGGCGGCGAGCCGCTGCCCGGCTTCGACCTCGGTAACTCGCCGCTCGAGTACCTCGCCCCGCGCGCGCAAGAGGTCGTCCTGACGACGACCAACGGCACCCGCGCGGTGGTGGGGGCGGCGGCGAACTGCGACCTCGTCCTCGTCGGCAGCATGCTGAACCTCGATGCGGTTGCGGCCGCGGCGCGCGGGCGGGGCGAGGACGTGGAGGTCGTCTGCGCCGGCTTTCGCGGCGGCCCCTGCGAGGACGACGCCTACTGCGCGGGGCGGATAGCTGCGCTCATCGGGGGTGACCCGACGGACGGGGCGCAGCGGGCACTCGAGCTCGCAGCGTCCCATGCCAACGCCGAGGAAGCGTTCCGCACGATCCGCCGGCTGGAGGAGACCGTGGCCGAGGAAGACCTCGTCTGGTGCGCCCGCGAGAGCGTCACGGCGATCGTACCCCGATTCGCGGGGATGCGCGGGACGGCAGCGCGCCTGGTCGTCTAGGCCGTCCGGAAGAGAAGCGCGTTCCCGGAGGGATCCCGGAGGACCGGCCCCTCGGGCGTCTCCTCGACGTCCGTGCCTGCCGCCTGCGCGCGCCCGCGAAGGGCGGCGAGCTCGGCCTCGTCGCGCAGAACGACGGTGAAATGACGCAGGCCGACGGTGCCTTCCGGGGCGGGCGGCACCCCCGGCCCTCGCCACGTGTTGAAGCCGACGTGGTGGTGGTAGCCGCCGGCAGCGACGAACACTGCGCTCGGGAGGTAGGTCATGACGTCGAAGCCCACGACGTCGACGTAGAAGCGCTTCGCTGCATCCAGGTCGCCCACGTGCAGGTGGAGATGGCCCACGGTCGTAGCCGGATGCGCGGGCTGCGGCTCTTCGTCGGCCACCGATTCGAGCAGCGCGCCGAGGTCGAGTGGATCGGGGCCGCCGCTCATGACGGAGAGATCGGGCCACTCCTCCTTCGGCCGGTCGGAGGCGAGCTCGATGCCGTTGCCGTCGGGATCGGGGAGGTAGATCGCCTCCGAGATCCCGTGGTCGGACGCGCCCTGAATCGGCGTCTGCGACGCCCCGAGGCGCAGGGCGGCGCGGGCCAGCTCGGGCCGCGAGGGGTGGAGGAGTGCGAAGTGGTAGAGGCCCGCGTGCCGCCCGGCCGTCTTGGCCTCGGGCTCCTCGACGAGCACGAGCAGGTCCTCGCCGCGGGCCCCGAGGACGGCCTTCCCATCCTCGCTCCGGTGCAGCTGCAGCCCGATCGCCTCCTGGTAGAAGGGCACCGACCGGCCGAGGTCGGTCACGGTCAGCTCGACCGCGCCGAGGCGGGTCTCCGGCGCGAGCTTTGCGGTCTCGGTCTCGACCTGGGTCATCCCGAGACCTCCGCCGGCTTCCGGGGGTTGGAGATCGGCGTCAGCCGCGGCTCGATCTGCTCGCGCAGGTGTTCGAACGCGGGCGGGAGCGAGAGGGCCTCGCCGAGCGTCTCCTTGGGCTCGTCGGAGTCGAATCCGGGGCCGATCGTGGCGATCTCGAACAGAACGCCGCTCGGCTCGCGGAAGTAGATGGAGCGGAAGTAGAACCGGTCGATGACCGGAGTGGGGTGGGCGCCTGCCTCGGCGACGCGCTGCTGCCAGCCCTCGTGGTCGTCCATGAGCGACGCGAACGCCACGTGGTGGACGGTGCCCGCGCCCGGGGTGCCGAGACTCTCCGCGGAGTCGTAGACGTACTGTCCGCCGCGGTTCGCGCCACGTACCTCCCAGCCGTCGCCCTCACGCGCCTCGAAGCCGAGCACGTCCTCGAGGAAGCCTCGGCTGCGGTCGGGTTCTCGAGTGAAGGCGCGCACCTCGTCGAAGCCCTGGATGGCGACCTCGGGCGGAATGTCCGGGCTGAGCGCGACGAGCGGCTTGTCGGGCGTCTCGACGGCGCGGAGCTCGAGCCCGAGGCCCTCGGGATCCTCGAACAAGAGCGAGTCCCCGTCGCGCCGGGTCTCGATGCCCTCGGAGCCGAGGCGGTCGGCCCAGAAGTCGAGCGCGGCCCCGTCGGCGACGCGGAAG
>JAICVP010000229.1 GCA_025935275.1 Thermoleophilia bacterium | reverse complement strand
GTCTCGACTAGACGCTCCTCGCCGTCTAGTCGGCCCGGAGCGGTCACGAGGACAACAAGGGCCTGACCGGTGTTCCGCCCTTCGCGGACGACGAGGTGGCGCAAGTAGCCCTCGTGAGTCGCCTGGTCGTACACGGTCAGGCCCTCCGCCCGGGCCCAATCTCGGACGGCGTTTCGGATCGCGTTGCCGACGTCCGTGGTGAGCCAGCACTTCTCGATGTCGAGCACCTCGTCCCAGCGGCCGGCCCGGTGGAAGCCGAGCGCCACCTTGCCGTCCTCTTCCGTGAACGAATACTCGAGCTTGTTGCGGTAGTGGAAGACGGACTCCGCCGGCATGATCGGCTCGAGCTCGAAGCCCTCGAGCCTCCCGATGCGGGCGAGCGCATCCGCGACCTGGGCCTCCTTCGCCGCGATCTGCGCCGCGTAGTCCAGGTCCTGGAAGCGGCAGCCGCCGCAGGCCGGATAGTGCTGACACGGCGCTTCGACGCGGGGCGCGCCGGCCTCGACGACCTCGAGTGCGGTCGCCTCGGCGTGGTTTCGCTTCACCTTCGTCACCTTCGCGCGGACGGTGTCGCCGGGCAGCCCGCGGCGGACGAAGACGACGAAGCCGTTCAGGCGCGCGACGCCGTTGCCGCCGTAGGCGAGCGAGTCGATCTCGAGGTCGAGCTCCTGGTCCTTCCTCAGCGGGGCGGCCACGAGCTCGATGGTATCGGCGGTGTTCCGCGCTAGAGTCGGCTCGTGCTCATCGGCGTCGTCGGCGACTACAACCCCGCGAACGAGACCCACACGACGCTGGACGCCAGCCTCGCTCACGCCGGAGCCGCGGGCACGTGGATCCCGACCGACGCCGTGCCTGCCGCCGACGAGCTGGCGGAGCGCTTCGCCGGCCTCTGGATCGCGCCCGCGAGCCCGTACCGGAGCATGGAAGGCGCTCTCTCGGCGGTCACCGCAGCGCGGGAGCGCGGCATCCCGCTCGTCGGCACCTGAGGCGGGTTCCAGCACGTGCTCGTGGAGTACGCACGAAACGTCCTCGGAGCAGACGGCGCAGACCACGCGGAAACGAGCCCGGACGCGTCCGACCTCGTCGTCACGCCGCTCGCCTGCTCGCTCTGGGGCCAGGAGCAGCGGGTCTCCCTCGTCCCCGGGACCCGCGCTGCCGCGCTCTACGCCTCCGAGTCGTCCGTGGAGGACTATTTCTGCAGCTATGGCCTGAGCACGGAGTACCGGCCTCGCCTGGAGGAGGCCGGCCTGCGCGTCAGCGGAGTCGACGACGATGGCGACGCGCGCATAGTCGAGCTCGAAGGGCATCCGTTCTTCGTCGCCACGCTCTTCTGCTTCCAGACGAGGTCACAGGAGGGCGCGCCTCACCCGCTGATCGCAGGCTTCGCAGAGGCTGCGCGTCAGTCCAGCGTGGTGACGTAGACCTTGCGCGAGCGGGGGCCGTCGAACTCGCAGAAGAAGATCCCCTGGTAGGTGCCGAGGGCGAGCTCGCCGCCGTCGAGGGGCACGAGGATCTGCGGGCCGACGAGCGTAGAGCGGGCGTGGGAAGGAGCGTTCGGGCCGTCGGCGTCGTCGTGGCGCCAGTCCCAGTCCTCTCCGACGACGCGGCCGAAAGCGCGCTCGAGGTCGTCGACGAGGTCCGGGTCGATGTTCTCGTTGATGGTCACCGCCGCCGTCGTATGCGGCACGTAGACCAGGGCGGCCGACCCGTCCCTCCCGTTGTTCTTGACCGCCTCGCGGACCTTGTCGGTGATGTTGACGAGCTCGGTCTTCTTCCCGGTCTGCACGTCGATCTGGTGCACGTGGCTATCCTACGGGACTCATGGCGACGGCCCCGGTGGCAGAGCTCGAGGCGTACCGGGACGAGGCAGACCGGTTCATCGCCGCGCTCGACGAGGAGTACTACCTCCATTTCGCAGGGCTCAAGGAGGACTTCGAGCTCTCCCCGATCTACGAGCGTTTCTCGGATCTGACGACCCTCGACGCGTGCCGGCGCCTCGCCGCATCGGCCGAGATCGAGGGCCGCGGCGCCCGTGAGCTCTGGCGCTTCGGCTGCGAGGGCTACGTCGGCGACCTGACCCGCGCCGAGGCGGAGGAGATCGCCGGGCTCGAGGCGTCGCTGACGGCGACGGTGGACGGAGAGGAGATTGGCTACCGCCTCATCCGTCCGTCGATCGCCAACGAGCCCGACCGCGGCCGGCGCGAAGAGCTCGACCGCGCGCGCGTCTCGCTCACCGAGGAACACCTGAACGAGCGGTACGTGCGCATCGCCCAGGCGCGCAAGTCTGCGACCAAGGAGCTCGGAGCTCCCAGCTACCGCGACCTCTACATGCGCTTCGGGTTCCCGCTCGAGGAGCTTGGCCGTCAGTGCGAGCGCTTCCTCGCGGACACCGAGGACATGTACGTACGCGCCATGGATGCGCTCTTCCGGCGGCGCGTCGGCATTCCGCTGGAGCAGGCGAAGCGGTGGGACATTCCCCGGCTCTTCAGGGCCAACGAATGGGACACGGGCTTCCCCGGGGAGAAGATGCTCCCCGCCCTCGAGTCCACCCTCGCCGGGCTCGGGATCGAGCTCGGCGGACAGGAGAACGTCCACCTCGACATCGAGTCGCGGCCGACGAAGTCACCGCGGGCGTTCTGCGCACCGATCGAGGTTCCCGGCCGCGTGATGCTCGTGATCCAGCCCATCGGCGGCCCGGACGACTGGCACGCCCTCTTCCACGAGGCGGGGCACACCGAGCACTACGCGCACACGTCCGCCGACCTGCCGGTCGAATCGCGGCGGCTAGGCGACAACGCCGTCACGGAGGGCTGGGCGATGCTGCTCGAGCTACTGGTCAACGAACCGGCGTGGCTCGAGCGGCGGCTCGACTTCGCCCGGCCGGAAGACTTCGCCGCCGAGGCCTCGGCCGGGCAGCTCTACTTCGTGCGCCGCTACGCGGCCAAGTTCCTCTACGAGCTCGAGCTCCACGGCGAGACCGAGCTCGAGTCGATGCGCGCCCGCTACGTCGAGCGGATGCAGGACGCGCTGAAGATCGAGGTCTCCGGCGTCGACTTCCTCGCGGACGTCGATGCCGGGTTCTACTCGTCGAGCTATCTGCGCGCGTGGGCTTTCGAGTCCCTCCTGCGCTCGTTCCTACGCGAGGAGTTCGGGAGCGCCTGGTTCACCCGGCGCGAGGCGGGGTCGCTGCTGCGCGAGCTCTGGGCGGAAGGACAGAGGCCGACCGCCGACGAGCTGCTCGCCGAGGTAACAGGCGCCGAGCTGGAGCTCGGCGCCGTTGCGGACCGGATCGGCGAGACGATTCGGGCCTAGCGGCCCCAGCGCCTGTCGTCCTCGAGCAGCGGATGGCGATAGCGCGTGCCGGCCTTGGCGATCCCTCGGCTGAGCATGTATCCGGCCGTGAGCGCGGTGATGAGCAGCATCGCCCGCCACGCGTTGATCTCGTCGAACACCGCAGCGCAGATCGCAACCGCAAGCACGGTGAGGATGTAGCCCACGAACT
>JAICVP010000315.1 GCA_025935275.1 Thermoleophilia bacterium | reverse complement strand
CTGGCGGCCACGGTCTTCCTGCTGGGCTTTCGCACGACGCTCAACGTCGTCGACTCGAATGTGATCGACGTCGGCCTCGCAGGCATCGACGGCGGCCAGCGCATCGTCCAGGGCGAGATGCCCTACGGCCACATGCCGACAGAGGACGGCAAAGCGTGCGGCCTCCCCGACTCGGACGGCAATGTCCGCGAGCACGTCCAGACCAACGGGCGGTGCGAGTCGGCGAACGAGCGCGGAGACACGTATGGACCTGTCAGCTATCTCGCCTACGTCCCCGCCTATCTCGTCGTCGGCTTCGACGGGAAATGGAACGGAGGCTCCAGTGTCTGGGGCGGTCTCCCCGCCGCGCATCTGACGTCGCTCCTCTGGGACTTGCTCGCGCTCGTCGGGATGGGCCTGCTCGGGCTGCGCTTCGGCGGTCGCATGCTCGGCGCCACGCTCGCCTTCGCCTGGGCCGCGTACCCCTTCACCCAGTACGTCTCGAGCTCGAACTCGAACGACGCGATCATGCCCGCGCTCCTCGTCTGGGGCCTGGTCTTCCTCACCTCGCCGCCAACCCGTGGGTTCTTCCTGGCGCTCGGTGCGTGGACGAAGTTCGCGGCGCTGCTCCTGCTGCCGCTCTGGGCCTCGTACCCGGACTGGCGCGGCGCGGTCCGCAGCAAGCTGACCTATCTCCTCGGCTTCCTGCTCGGGACCGCGGCTGCGTTCTGGATCCTCTTCCTGGAGCCGAATCCGCTCCACGCCGCGCGGGTCTTCTGGGACCGGACCTTCGGCTGGCAGCTCTCCCGTGCGTCGCCCTTCTCGATCTGGGACTGGGACGAATATCCCGGCTACCCGGACCTCCACCACGTCCAGACCGGCCTCAAGGTCGCTCTGCTCCTCGGCGCGCTCGCGCTCTACTTCGTGCCGCGCGTGAAGAGCGAGCTCCAGATCGCCGCGCTCTCGGCCGCGCTTCTCATCGGCTTCGAAGCGGTGCTGACGCACTGGTTCTACCTCTATATCCCGTGGTTCTTCCCCTTCGTCGCCTTCGCCCTGCTCGCGCCCGCATTGCTGCCGGCGCGCGCAGCGGAGCCGGCCGAGCCGCCACCCGAGCTTGAGCACGAGCCAAGAGCACTCGTTCCCACGAGCTGAGTCGAGCCGCGCCGCGCAGGCGATCGCGCTCGGGATCGTCCTTCTGACGATCTCGTGGGCGCTTCTGCACACCGGCTTCTGGAACCGGACGCAGATCATCGACACCCCGGTCTACGAGCGCTACGGGGAGGCAGTCCTCGAGGGCCAGGTGCCCTACCGGGACTTCGACCTCGAGTATCCGCCCGCCGCCCTACCGGCCTTCGTGCTGCCCGCGCTCGCGCAGAACGAGGACTACGCCGCCGCCTTCGAGATCCTGATGTGGGCCTGCGCCGTCGCGGCTGTCGTGGCGCTCGGCCTCGCGCTCGGCGCCGTCGATGCCGGCACCACACGGCTGTACGCTGCCGTCTGCTTCCTGGCGCTTGCGCCGCTCGCCCTCGGCACCGTGATCCTCTCGAGGTACGACCTCTGGCCGGCGGCGTTGACGATTGGAGCCCTCGCGGCGCTGGTGGGGAGGCGGGAGCGCGTGGGCTTCGGCCTGCTCGGCCTGGCGGTCGCGGCGAAGATCTACCCCCTGGTGCTGCTCCCGCTGGCGCTGGTCTGGGCCGCGAGGCGGAGAGGTACCCGCGAGCTCTGGATCGGCCTCGGCTGCTTCGTCGGCGTGCTCGCGCTCTGTTTCCTCCCGTTCCTCATCCTCTCGCCGGGCGGGGTCGCGCACTCGATCGGGACGCAGCTCGGCCGCCCGCTCCAGCTCGAGAGCCTCGGGGCCGGGGTTCTCCTCGCCGCCGACCAGCTCGGCCTCTACGACGCGACGGTGGAGAGCTCGCACGGCTCCCAGAATCTTGCGGGGTCGCTGCCCGACGCGATCGCCTCCCTCCTCACCGCCTTCCAGTTCGTCGCCGTCGGAGCGGTCTGGGCGCTCTTCGCGGTGCGTGACCGGGGACGCGAGGGGCTTCTGACAGCCGGCGCGGCCGCGGTCACGGCCTTCGTCGCCTTCGGGAAGGTGCTCTCGCCGCAGTTCCTGATCTGGCTGCTCCCGCTCGTTCCGGCCGTCGCGGGCGCGGGCGGACTCGCGGCGTGCGCCGTCCTACTCGTCTCCCTGGTCACCACCCAGCTCTGGTTCCCGTTCCGCTACTGGGACGTCGTCGCGCTGCAGCCCGTGGGCTGGCTGGTCGCCCTCCGCGACATTCTCCTCGTGGGGCTCTACGCGATCCTGCTCGTGACGCTCAGTCGACG
>JAICVP010000127.1 GCA_025935275.1 Thermoleophilia bacterium | reverse complement strand
GCGCCTCGGCAGGCGAGATCCGAAGCGACGAGCGCCTGACCGCGGACGGGATGTGGTACCGGCGTGTCGGCGTCGACACGCTACGGCCAGAGCGGCTCGCGGTCGAAGCGCTCGAGCGGCTTCCAGTCCTCCCGGACCGGTGAGAAGACGTCGATCATGACCGCGCCGCCGGGGCCGGTGTGCACCTCGTGCGGCGTATTCGCGGGGATGCACCAGGTGTCGCCGGGCCCGAGCTCACGGCTTTCGTCGCCGACCCGGAACTCGCACGAGCCGGAGATCAGGATGCCCAGTTGCTCGTTCTCGTGCTGGTGCTCGGGGACGACACTGCCCGGATCGAGCTCGACGAGCCCGAGGGTGAGCCGCTCGCCGTGCACGACCCGGCCCGCCACACCCTCCCAGATCTTCTGCGGCTGGAGCTTGCTGGTGTCTTCGAATGCGCCCAAGTGCGCGATCGTACCGCGCCGAGCCGCCCGGCTCTAGATCTCTACGCCATACGCCTCCGTGAACGCGTCCTGCGCGTAGTCGAGCGACGCGTACGCGAAGCCCTTGTCGCCCCAGCCCGTCCCCCAGCTGTTGCGGACGATGAAGCGGTCGGCCGTGTAGCCGACGAGGGCGACCGCGTGCCCTCCGCGCGTCGAGTTCGGGTTGTACGTGTCGAGGTTCCCGCCCGTGAACGTCGCGTCGTCCCACGTCGAGTCGACGTCGAGGCGGACCATGATCGGCCCGTTGTTCGCGAGCCAGTTTCGCCAGTTCGAGACGCTCGTGCCCAGGTTGAAGTAGGCAAGGATCTTCCGGAGGGCGGCGGTCGCATAGAAGGTGCTCGCCTTTCCCGCATAGAGCTTCCCGCTCGAGAACGAGAGCGTCGTGTCGCGAACGACTCCGAACTTGCGCGCGACGTCGAGCGCGGTCTTGAGGCTCGTGCCCTCGGTCTCGATGAAGGTCGTCGGCCGGCTGATGAACGGGTCAGTCTCCTTCGCGGCCATCCACATGAAGCGTGGCGAGAGGAGCTGGCTCGTCGTCAGCTTGCCTGCCTTCACGAAGTGCCAGCGGAGGAGCGAGTCGGCACTCGCCCACCCCACGCAGGAGCCCGTGGAGCCCTGGTCGTTGATCGTCCACCAGCTCGTGCGCAGATCCTTCGAGTTCGGTACGGCCGCGGTGGCCGCGGCGGCGACATCCGCACGCGCGGCGTCCTCGAAGGTCCAGTCGTCCTCGGTCTTCCGGGACGGCTTGCAGTTCAGGATTCTTTTCTGCCGCCGAGCCCTCGTCGTCCGGCGGCGGGTCGTCTTCCTCGGTCGGGCCATGTCAGCCTCCTCCTCAGTAGATCCAGATGGCCGGGTCGCGAACGCTCGACTTGGTGGTGTTCGGGCCCACGTGGCGCACATCGACGTGGCGGACGAGCCCGCTCGCGCCCTGGTAGCCGATCCCGGAGAAGCGCTTGAGCGCCTTGACCGCGGCCGTGGGCTTCACGGGGTCGAGGTCGCACGCGTTGCCGTACATGTGCTGCGAGTTCTTCGCCGCGCCAGGGATGCTCGCGTTCTTCTGCGGGTCACGGTAGCCCGACACGACCTCGACCGGCTTGCCGACGAGCTCGCGGTAGTCCTCGAGGCCGAGGACGAGCTCCCGGCTCACCTTGATCCAGCCGTTCCCGCTCGACTTGAACTCCTTGAAGAGGAAGTTCGGCGAGCACTTCCCGCCTTGGTCGGCGGACGCCTTGATGGCCTCTTGCGTCTTCGGGCCCGCGTGCCCGTCGATCAGCAGCTTCCAGAACGCGAATCCGCGCTGGAAGTCCTCGACCGCGGCGTACGTGTCGCCGCCCCAGGCGCCGTCCACCTTCAGCGGCCAGCCGAGCCTCTTGAGCGCCCGCTGGACGTCGCGGGTGGTCATCGTGCCGTCGTCCGCCGGCTGAACGGTGCCGCGCGTGAAGAGCTCGCCCTCGGCCTTCCGCCGCGCGACGAGCCCCGCAAGCGTCCGCGAGCCGGCCTTGACCCAGCGATCCAGCTGCTCGGGCACCTCGTCGTACTTGCCCTCGTTCAGCAATCGGAGGAGCGTCGATTCGCGGAAGGCGCCTGAGCCGACGTTGAACACGAAGCTCGTGAGCGCGTCGAACTGATCCTGCTCGAGCGGGACCTTGACGGCGTCGTTCACCGTCGCGGCTGCGGACTCGGCATCGTCGCCGAGGATCTCGAGGGCTCGCTCCCTGGTCACGCCGTGGCGGAACTCGGCGCTCTCGGAACCGTCGCAGTTCCCCGTGTGCACGAGATGCCCGTAGCCGATCGTGCAGTGGCCGGCAGCGTCGTCGTACAGATCCGATCTGAAGCCTTCGAACCCGGCGATGAGCCTCACTCCCGCTGCGCTCAGCTTGCGTTTCCGCCGTCGCGGAGCCGCGGTCGAACGCGACGAGGTACGTCGCCTTGTCGTCGTGGTTGCCATGCTCGCCTCCAATCCCGGGGTGCGGTCGTCAGTCCTCGCCGACCGCAGGAGGCGAGACGACCAGCCTGTAACGAGGCGCCGCGCTTGTCAAGAGGGGCCAGGAGGCGTAGCCTCGATGTCGGCAACGAACAGTCTGTCTGCGGCAGGGAAGGAGGGGCCACCCGTGTCCCAGGCAGAACTGCGAACGCTCGACGAGGGAGAGGACGGAGCCGCGCCTTCGCACGGCGCCCTGGTCTTCCCCGAGCTCATCTGGAAGCACTACTGCTGGCAGCACGCGCTTCACCCCGAGCGCTACGAGAAGGGGCGCAACGGCAACCGGGCCCAGAACGGCGATGTCCGCCAGCTGTACCGCTCCTACCGGCGCACGCTCGACAAGTTCGAGGACGACGCGGGCGACATCGTCGATGCGTACTGGTGCCTCACCGACGCCTCCGCCGTCGTGCTGACGAGCAAGCAGATCAGGCGCTGGCCGCGACGACACGACCTGCGGCTCTACCGCGCCACCGACTGGGTGACGAGTGCCGCTCCGCGGATCGCGGCGCTGCTCCACCACTCCGACTCCCTGGCGATGAAGGCGAACCAGATCCTGCCGTCCGTGCCGAAGCGAATCGCGCTGAACTGGATCTTCTCCGAGCAGAGCTTCCTCCTCGGCGTGATCGAGCGCACCGATGGGAAGCCGAGCGAGAAGGATCTCGACTCTGTCGTGGCCGAGCACTCGGAGGAGCTCAAGCGCATCGAGCGCTACTACGACCGCGCGGCGAGCAAGACCGTGCGGCTCGTCTACTTCCTGGGCATGCTCGTCGGCATCTTCCTGCTCGCAGCGCTCGGGCTCGCGATCTCGGCGATCCTCGGAATCTCCACCGAGCTGAATCTGCGTTCAAGCCCGACCCAGAACTTCTTCGCTTCGTACGGCGCAGGCGCGATCGGCGCGCTGGTGAGCGTCATGCTGCGCATGCGGCCGGACACGCGCACCGGCTTCTCGGTCGACTACGAGGTCGGCCGCGGGCCGATTTTCTGGCTCGGCGCCTTCCGGCCCGTGATCGGGGCGATTTTCGCCTCGGCCGTCTACTTCGCCCTCGAGAGCGACTTCATCCAGCTCGGAACGATCAGTCAGCAGAGCACGTTCACCTTCTACGCCTTCGTCGGCTTCCTGGCCGGCTTCAGCGAGCGGTTCACGCACGTCATCTTCGGCGAGGCCGAGCTCACCGTGGCCGAGGCGCTCGGCAGCATTCCGCCGGGAAAGGACACGAAACCCGCGGAGCCACCCTCGCCGGTGGACAACCCGGACGCGGACGCCTAGTGCGGAGCCGCCTCTTGGATCTGCTCGGCGACCTCGGCGCGGCGGTGGTGCTCCTTCCCGCTCCTGAACTCCTCGATGTAGCCGTCGAAGTCCCAGGTCTCCAGGAACGCCAGCGCCGCATCACGGCCTGACTGGTAGAGCGCCTCCTTCCGGGCCGGCGTGATGTCGAACTCGGTCGTGCCGATCCCGAGCGTGGGAATCGGGATCGTGCGCGCGAAGTTCGCCTTCTCGACGTAGAGGCGGTCGTGGGCCTCCATCATGGTGTCCGCCATCGCCTTCACGTACTTGAGGAGCCCGCCGAGCCCGTGGGGAACGCGCTCCGGAGCCGGCAGCCGAGCACCGATCTGCGTCTCGGGATGCGGCTCGACGAGCAGGAGGCCGAATGTCGGCCAGGTCGGCACCTCTTCGCCCGGACAGTCGAAGAGCCAGACCGGGAAGTTGGACAGCATGCCGCCGTCGACGATCACGTGCTCCCGGTTCGTCTTCTCGTTCGTGACCGAGACCGGCTCGAAGAAGATCGGGATGCTCATGCTCATGCGGACCGCCCGGGCGACGGAGAGCTCGTCAGGGTCGATCCCGAGCTCGTCGGCGTCGCGCGGCAGCACCAGCAGCCGGTGCGACGTCGTGTCGGACGCGATCACTTGCAGCCGGTAGCGGTAGCGCGGGTCGTCCCCGTACTCGTCGGTGGTGAGCGCGGCGAAGGTCTCCGCGCCCTTCGCCTTCAGGAGCTCGCCGATCCAGTCCTCGAAGTAGCGGCCCTCGTAGATGCCGAGGTCCTTGACGATGCTCACGCCCCTCCGGGCGAGAGGGATCTTGTCCTCCCAGGCCGTGTCGCGGAACTTGAGGAAGTCCATCCCGAAGACGACGTCCTTCAGCTCGGCGGCGTTGTAGCCCGCCGCGATCAGCGCGGCAGTGATTGCGCCCGCGGACGTTCCCGCCACGTTCTGCGGACGGAATTCCCGTTCCTCGAGCACGGAGAAGGCGCCAGCGAGGCCGATGCCCTTGACCCCGCCGCCTTCACAAACCAGATCGCAGTAGTTCCGGTACAGCTCTTCTGCAGCCACGGCGCACCTCCCAGGGCGCGAAGCCGTCGGCCGCAGAGCAACGACTTGTCGGTCGGTCCAAAATCACTCTGCCACAGGAATATGCTGGGCGACAACTACGGGAGGTCGTCATGACGCTGAAGCTGAACATGCTCCCGCCGAGCGTGAACAACATGTCCGTTCGCGTCTTCGTGCGGGCCGCGGGGCTCCCCTTCGAGGAGGAGAACGTCTGGGGCCAGACAGGCTCGGACGAGTACAAGGCGAAAGTCCCTTCCGGGTTGACGCCATCGATCGAGGCCGAGGGTCTTCCGAAGGGCGCGATGTGGGAGAGCTGCGCCGTGATGATGTACCTCGCGAGCCGCGAGGGGCTGACGAACCTCTACCCCGCCGACCTCGAGCGCCGCTCGATGGTCGACAGCGCGAACTTCTACACCCTGAGCATCCTCTACCCGCTCGTGGCCCGGGCGACCTATCCGCGGCTCAGCTTCTCCGGTTATCCCGGGGAGGTGTCGACGTCGGATGCCTCCGATGAGGGCAAGGAGTCCGCGCGCAAGGCCGCCGAGGACGCAATCCCGGCGATCCTCGAGGTCTACAACCAGTTCTTCCTCGCCGACAGCCCGTTCATCGGTGGAGACGAGCCGTCCATCGCGGACATCCGCCTTGCGAGCACGCTCGAGTTCCTCGCCATCACTGATCTCGAGCTTCCAGGCTGGCTGCAGGAGTACATGGAGCGGGTCGAGTCCACGCTCGGCGACGCCTACAGCGAGCCGGCCGGTGACGTGCGCGGCTACATCGCGCAAGCCACGGGCGAAGCCGTCGCGAGCTGAGCAAATCTCGGGCCCCGTTCAGGACGGCGCCTCTGCTTTCCGCGCCTCCCCGCAACCGGGTGATTGCCAGAAAACGGGAGGCATGCACAGTCAGAGAATGGTGAGCCGCACACCATTCCTCTTGGCGACTCCTCCCGTTTCAGCCGCATTCGCCGGCGAGATCCCGCGCGTCATGGTGGCCCCGAGTGAATGAAGACCCACTGCAAGGAGCCGGGATTCGGGCTCGACCGGCGCGGTCGAGACGAAATCAGCCGTTGACGGCGGAGGAATGGGGACACAGACGCTACCTGCGGTGGAGCGGTCTAAGGGGACAGTACGCACCCTCCGGGGAGCCGCCCGAACCTTCGTAAGAGCAGGGACGCGGAAGACACGCCACCAGAACGAGCGCAGGGAAGTCGGCTGCGCATGCTTGCCGCCCTCGTGGGCAACAGTCCCCGCCGTCTGGAGCTTCTCGGCTCGCACGATGCGCTCCGCGCTT
>JAICVP010000030.1 GCA_025935275.1 Thermoleophilia bacterium | reverse complement strand
TCGAGGGCGCCTTCGACCTCGCCCGGCTTCATCCCGACCTTCGAGTTCGCGCGGTTCAGGACGACGCGAATCCGATTCTGGGGGAAGGCGAGCAGCTCGAGCGTCTGCAGGCTGAGGCGAACGTTCTTCAGCGTCGGGACGTCGAGCCCGCAGACGAGCAGCAGCTCGTCTGTGCGGTCCAGCGTCGCGAGCATCGGCCCGTGGAAGAACGGCGAGGTGTCGACGACGATCACGTCATACGACTCCCGCGCAACCTCGAGCAGGCGGGCGAGCTTGGCCTCGGTGACGAGCTCGGCGTCCTCGGGGCGCAGCGGCGCCGGGAGGATGTCGAGCCCCGACTGGTGGCGCGTGATGTACCCGGCGAGCTTCTCGGAATCGAGCTCGCCCGGCGCGACGACCAGGTCGTAGATCGTCTTCTCCGGCTCGAGGCCCAGCATGATCGCTGCGTCGCCGAACTGGAGGTCGAGGTCGAGGAGGAGTGTGTTCTTACCCTCGAACTTGGCAAACGTCGACGCGAGGTTGGTCGCCGTGACCGTCTTGCCGGTTCCGCCCTTGGGCGAGAACACGGTCACGATGCGTCCGCGGCGCGGCGCGTGGCCACCGCCGCCACCGCCGGCCCTGCGGCCGGAGTGGCTCGCCTTGCGGAGCGCGAAGACGACGTTCTCGGTCATCTGCGGCAAGAGGAGGACGTCGGACACGTCGGCCTCGAGCGCCTGCTCCAGCAAGGCCGAAGCCTCACCGGAAGCAAGCAGGATCACAGGCGACTGGGTGTGCTCGCGGATTGCTGCGAGCTCGTCCTCCGGCAAGCCGGAGCTGCGCGTGCCGTGGAGCACGACTTGCAGGTGGCCACCGGTCAGCGTGGCGGCGGACTCCGTGACCCCTTCGCTCCAGCCGACCAACTCGACTTCCGAGTGGCGGCCGAGAGCTTCCCGGAGCTCGGCGAGACCGTCGCAGCTGCCCGTGACGAAGACGCGAACCTTCTCGCGTGTCGTGACAGGAGTCTCGAGGCTCATGGCTGGGGCGTCCTTTCAGTCTGGAACGGATCGACGAGAAGCTTGCGAAGCTGGGCCCTGGTCATCCCGTCTGCGAGGACGGTTCCCGACCACTCGAACCCTTCAGGGCTATCGGCAGCGTCGGTCGTCGGCCTGAGGCTCAGAGACCAGTCGCCCGTGGTGAAGATCCACCAGAGCTTCTCGGCCTGCGCGTCCGTGACCGCGAGCACGATGGACTCGTCGCCCTGGCGGCTCGTCACGCGTCCGCTCGGGTCCTCGACCTCCGGCGCTTGCAGCACCAGGATGTCGCGGAGGATGACGCGGGCGACGTTCTGGCTGTCCGCGCTCTTGACCTCCCCGGCGCCGACCACGTCGACGTGGTCGCCCGTCTCGAGGGTGCCCGAGAGGAGCTGGTTGGCGTCGCCCGGCAGCTGGAACGCGCGGAGGTTGCCGGTCAGCTGGGCCCGGATGCCCTGTTCGCCTTCGGTGGCGAAGCGCAGGAGCGAGACCTGCTCGCCGGCGTAGATCGGCTCCGACGAGACCTTGCCCGCCAGATCCGCGGGCTCGACGATCGCACCCGGGGTCACCGAGGACTTCGCGACCTGCGTGCTCGCGAGCTGGCCCGAGATGTCGTCCCCGGCCGTCCCGGCGGGAATGTCCGCCTTGGCCACCCAGACGGTGGTCAGCACCTGACCCTGCTGGATGTCTTGCTTCTGCTGCTTCACATAGAAGCTGGTCATCATCGCCGCGAGCACGGCAAGCGCCACGGCGATCGCGATGTTACGAAGGCGATAAGTCATTGCACCACGTCTTTCTCAGTTCGAATTTGGCTCTATTCCACGAGCGAAACGTTTATGACGCCGAAATCTGGCGGCGCGTCACTAGCTCTGTCGGCTTGAATGCCGTCCCACGTGACACTCACGAACTCGCCGAGAAGCTTCTCGTTCGTGCCCTGGAGGTCCAGCCCGGTGAGCCGGAAGCCGGCCCAGCCGATGATCTGGTACTTCGCGCCGGTACCTGTACCGGTCAGCTTGCGGTAAATCGGGAAGAGAAGGACGTCGCCGATTCGGGCGTCCAGATTGTCGCCGATCGACGTGGAGCTGAACATGTTTCCCGTGACGGCGCTGTAATCGCCGAGACCCATGTACTTGTCCCACCCGTTGGTGATCAGATCGCCGAGGTCGCTCGTCCCTTCCTTGTCGTCCGTGACGTTGATGAAGCCGAAATTGCCCGACCCGTCCGGCGCGCCACTCTTCTTGAGATGCTGGTATGAGAGCTCCGTCGGGCCCGAGCACGGATTCGGGTTGCACTGGAGCATCGGATGCTTCTCGTCCACGACGATCGGCACGACCCACTTGACCTGGGTGGGGAAGCCGGCGCGCGCGCTCGCGGTGGCGTGCACGGTCACGGACTTGACGCCGAGCATCTTCGAGAAGAAGCCCGGAGCGGGCCGCGACCCGCTGACGACGATCGTGTCGTTCGGGAAGACCTGCGTCTTGAAGGTGATGTTCATCGTCCCGCCGCCGTTCTTCGCGGCGTACTGGCTCGCGAGCGTCGAGGCGCTCGAGGTCGAGTCGGGAAGCGCCTGCGCGCCCGCGAGCGCCGCCGCGTCGACGGTCGCCTGCAGGCTGCGGTCTGCGCGATACCACGAGCCGATGTCGAGCACCGCTGCGGCCATCGCCAGCAGAACGGCGAGAAAGAGGACCGTGATCACGTATGCCTGGCCGCAGTTCTGCTTGTGCCTGGTCATTCCACACGCTCCGTGGTCGAGCTCGTGAGCGTCCCGGACTTCACGACCACTCCGAGCAAGCTGATCGAATAGGGGTAGGTCGCCCGAACCGTCACGTCCGAGCCCGGGCTCCATTCCGCCGACGTGGGCGTGACGAAGACCCTGAGCTTCGACTGGTTCAGGTTGTTCGCCGAGGAGCGGACCTTCGACTCGACCTTGCTCTGGCGCTGCGAGGCCGGGAGGTACCGCGCCACCGACGCCTGGCGCGAGCCGGCGCGCACCGCATCGGTGAGGGCGAGGTAGTTGTTGAACGCGATGCCGAACTGGATGACCCCGAAGAGCAGGATCGCGAGCACGGGGAAGACGAGGGTGAACTCCACCATCGTCTGGCCCTGCTGTCGCTTTCTCCGAAACTTGGTGAACACTGGAATTCGCTCTTCTTTCGGTCGCCTTACGTGACTTCTGGAGTCCTGCTTTCCAATTGCAAGACGAGGGGCGGGCGCTCATTTCTCGCGAGTGCCCGCCCCTCGCCAATTCCTCAAACGACTAGAGGATGCTGACCACCGACATGATGTTTCTCTCGATGCCGGAGGACAGGAACAGGAGAGCGCCGATGATGAGCACCGTGATGACGGCGAGAATCACGCCGTACTCGGCCATCGTCTGACCCTCTTCCCGCCTGCGAATGGCGGCGAACAGCTCGGTGAGGTAGGTCATTTTGCGAGGTCACCTCCCTTCGTCATCCCGGGCACGCATTCGATGCGCACACAACTGTGAAATGTGGAGTGCGAGAGTGGAACTTCTTGCTGCATGTGGGCCTGGAAAATCGGGCGCACGCTTATGGTCACGACGATGAAACCTCCGCTTCGCTTCGGCGTGACCGCTCCGCCGTTGGGCTCCACAAACTGCACGGAGCATCGTCGCTAGGCCGACGTCGGAGAATCCCCCTCCCTGGGGATTCGACTGCGAGGGCCCGGCTTTGCCCCGGAAGGGGGATGACCGGCACCTCGATCGCCGCTTCGCTCAATGAGTCCGTCGCGGCAACGGATGACGTCTGAAAGTGATCCGCGCCGAAGTGGCGGCCTCGGCGCCCGACAACGGGAGCAAAGGCAATGCCACAAAGCAATAACTCGCGGCGGGACCTGATCCGCCTCGTACTCTTTACTTTCGCCGCCTGGGCCCTCTGGGCTCTCGGCCGAAACGACGCGAAGCCCGGTGCCGTCGAAGAGACGGAGACCACCGAGACCACGCGCAGGCAGGGCGGCTTCTCCAGCCGTCGTCTTGCCACGAGCCTCGCGTTCGCAACTCTCTTCTTCGCGGGCGCGGCCTTCACGGCCGGCGCAGGCGACCAGGCCGCGTGCCTCGTCGACGACTGCACCCCTGCAGCCGCCGAGGCGGATACGACGTCCACGGAAGCCTCCGAGCCCGCAGATCCGCCGGCCGCGGAAGAGCCCGCAGCCGAGGAGCCGGCCGCAGAAGAGCCGGCCGCCGAGGATCCTCCTGCCGACGACCCGGCTCCGGCCGACGACGGCGCAGCCGCCGGTGGGGATGACGGCCAGCAGGCCGAGCAGCCCGCCGATGACGACCAGGGTGGCTCGGGCGACCAGCCCTCCGACGACGGCGCAGCTCCCGTGCCGGGCGACGAGGACGGGTCTTCGGCCGGTGGCGACAACGCCTCCGGTGGCGACAACAACGGCTCGGGCGACAACAACGGCTCCGGCGGCGACGATCAGTCCGCCGAGGAGCCCGAAACCCCGGCTGCCGGCCCCGGCTCCGAGAGCCACGCCGGCGACGACCAGTCGCAGAGCAATGAGGACGCCGACTCGCCCGTCGACGTCGACGCGGCGCACGATGCTGCAGTCGACGCCGAGAACTCGGGCTCGTTCGGCACCTTCTGGCTGAGTCGCGTCCTGCCCGACCCGACTCCGCCGGCCCGGCGCCTGGATCCCCGCTTCGCGCGGAGCCTCGTCGCCGTCGCGCGGAGCCAGCACGTCGACTGGGCCCTCGTGCTCGGCGTCGTGCGCGCCCACGGCCATCGCACCTCCGTGCCGGCCTCGAAGGCGGAGCTGCGGGCAGTCGCCTCGAACCTCCGCCGGCTGCACGCATCCCGTGGCGCGTGGCAGGCCGTGCTCGCCCTCGAGGGCCGCACGGGCTTCGCGGACCGGGCGATCGCCCTTCGCAACTACAACCGCGCGGTCGGCCTCCGGACGCTCGTCCGCGGCCTCGTCGCCTCCAAGGAGAGGCTCCAGGATCGCGTGCTGTCCGACCGGCGGCTCTCGATCTACGCCGGCGGCCGCAGCGACATCGCGGCCGGCCGCGTCGACGTCCGCGTCCTCGCGCTCGTCCGCTACCTCGCGGAGGCGCACGGCCAGGTCACGGTCTCGTGCCTGATCTCCGGTCATGGTCTGTACGCCCGCCCCGGTGTCGTCTCGGCCCACATCTATGGCCAGGCCGTGGACATCTCCGCTCTCGGCGGCGTGTCGATCTACGGCAACCAGCAGCCTGGTGGGCTGACGGAGAAGGCGGTTCGCAACGTCCTCCTCCTCCCGGTGGAGCTCCGGCCGAAGCAGGTCATCTCCCTGCTCGGGCTAGGCGGTCCGTCGTTCGCGCTGGCGAACCACTACGACCACATCCACGTCGGGTACTGATGGGCGCTGTCCTGCTTCGACAGGACGGAAGCCCGGTGTGTGAGCGGTGTCTTCTGGCGGAGACGCCGCTCACACGGCTACAGGGGCTCCTTGGGCGCAAAGGGCTCGAGCAGGGCGAAGGACTTCTCCTTCGCCCTGCCGCGTCCATCCACACGTTCTTCATGCGCTTCCCGATCGACGCCGTGTGGGTCGACCGGGATCTGAACGTCCTCAAGGTCTCCCCCGACCTCGGGCCGTGGCGCACCGCCGCCTGCAAGGGCGCGAAGGGCGTCGTGGAGATGGCCGCCGGCGAAGCAGAGCGCGTCGGCATCTCGGCCGGCGACAAGCTGACCCTCGCCTGACCCTCAAGCACGCGGCGCCCACGGCCGATTCGACACCCGTGAGACGCGCTGTCGCCGCCTTCGTCTCGCCGCTCGAAAGCTCGCCGCAGGCCGTCCTCCGGCGGGCGGTCGCCGGCTTGCTCTTCGTCTACGCCGGACTGCTCCTGCTCGAGGGCACGGTCTCGGGCCACGGCGTCTCGCCGGTCGCGATCCTGATGATGGCCGTCTGCGTCGCGATCTGGCAGGAATGGGGCGGCCGGAGCGTCCGCGACTGGGGGCTCGTGCTCGTCTGCTTCCTGGGCTACGCCGCCGGCGCGAACGCGCTGCCGGACATAGGCGTCGACGTGCACTTCACGCCCCAGATCGACGCGGAGCGCTTCCTCTTCTTCGGCCACCTGCCGACCATCTGGCTGCAGGAGCACCTGCACCACGGGACCGGCCCGCTCGAGGTCTTCTCGATCCTCATGTACCTGTCGCACTTCGTGGTCCCCGGGCTGCTCGCGTCGCTCATCTGGCTCTACTGGCCGGGACGCGGGTTCGGCGACCTCCTCTTCGGGATCCTGCTCGTCTCGCTCCTCGGCGAGATCACCTTCTTCCTCGCTCCGACCGCGCCCCCGTGGATGGCAGGCGACCTGGGCTACATCCCCCACGTCGACCACGTGATCAAACAGGGCCTCTTCGACCTCGGCCTCGACTCGGTCGGCGAACGAAAGGACGCGGCCGGGTCCTACAACCTCGTGGCCGCAGTGCCCTCGCTGCACGCGGCCTGGCCCGTGATCGGTCTCCTCGTCATCCGCAAGCATGGCTTGCCGCACTGGCTCTTCGGTGCCCAGGCGCTGCAGGCGCTCGGCGTCGCGTTCGCAGTCGTCTACGCCGGCGAGCACTATGCCGTCGACGTGTTGGCGGGCGTCCTCTACGCGCTCGTGGCCTGGTGGATCCTCGGGCGGCTACTCGCGCTCGGCCAGAAGCACATGGAGAAGCGGAGGCAGACGGCGTGAAGCCCCTGCGCGTCCTCATGCGCCCGCTCGACCGGCTGGCGGTCTTCCTCGACTCGGGCGGAGCCGCCCAGCAGCCGGGAGCCGTGCGCCTGCGCCGCGGCCTGGCGGTGGTCTGCCTCGTCTTCGCGCTGCTCGCGTCGTTCAGGTCGATCGACCGCGGCGGGATGCTCTCGCCCGGCGCGCTCCTACTCGCGGTGCTCGCCTTCGCCCTTTACTCGAACCGCGGCGGCCGCTTCGTCCGGGACTGGCTGCCGGTCTTCCTCGCCTTCCTCTGCTACGGCCTCGTCGCGAAGGCGGTGCCGGACCTGGGCCTGCAGGTGCACTACACCCCGCAGATCGACGCCGACCGCGTGCTCGGCTTCGGCCAGCTGCCGACGACCTGGCTGCAAACCCACCTGTACCACGGCGAGACGGGGCCGCTCGAGATCTTCTCGCTCCTCATGTACCTCTCCCACTTCGTGGCCCCGGTCGCGCTGGCGTGCCTGATCTGGCTGCGCTGGCCCGGACGCGGGTTCAACGAGCTCCTCTACGGCGTGGTCATGGTCTCGTTCCTGGCCGAGATCGCCTTCCTGCTCGCCCCGACGGCGCCTCCGTGGCTCGCCGCTGAGCACGGCCTCATCCCGCCGGTCGACCCGGTGCTCAAGAACGCGCTCACCGACCTGGGCCTGAACGAGCTCGCCGAGGCGAAGGGGGATGCAAGCCTCTACAACGTTACGGCGGCGGTGCCGTCACTGCACGCTGCGTGGCCCCTGATCGGGCTCCTCGTGATTCGCAAGTACAAGCTGCCAGGCTGGCTCTTCTGGACGCAGCTCGCCCTCACGATCGGCGTCTGCTTCGCGATCGTCTACACGGGCGAGCACTACGTCGTCGACATCCTCGCGGGCTTCGCCTTCGCCCTCGCCGCCTGGTGGCTCGTCCACTGGGCGCTCGCGGCCGGGCGTGCTCAGCTCCCGGTCACGCCGCCGGGGGCGGAACCAGCACCCGCAGACCGCGCGGCCTGAGCTCGAACTCGAGCGGCGCCGGAAGGATCACCGGCTCGCCGTCCACGGCCGCGTGCAGATGGTCTCGGGAGGCCTCGAGCCGGAACCGCTCCCCCTCCCACTCGCTCCACCCCTCGGCCTGCTCGAGACTGCCCGCCACCGCGCGGAACAGGAGGCCGACGAGTGCCGACCTGCTGACCTCCTCGATGACGTAGGCGTGCAGCCGGCCCTCGTCGAGGCGCTCACGGCTGCCGAGCTCGGCCAGGCTCTGCATCTCGTAGCCGTTGTTCGCCACGAGGACGAGGAGAGCCGAGTGGTGCTCTTGCCTGCCCTCGACGTCGAGCGAGAGGTCCAGGGGCGTGCGGCTCCGACCGAGCGCAGCCGGAAGCAACCGGAAGAGCGCCACGAGCCGGTTCCTGGTCTTCCTCGCGGGGTCGTGGACGAAGCTCGCGTAGACGCCCAGCGAGACGTTGTTCAGGAACCAACGGTCGCCGGCGAGTCCAATGTCGACTCGGCGCTCCTCGCCCTCGAACGCAGCGAGTGCCGCGATCGGGTCCTGGTCCTCGAGGCCGAGATCCCTCGCGAAGTGGTTTCGCGTGCCGAACGGGATGCAGACGAACGGCCGGTCCTCGTCTACGGCGACGCCGGCGACCTCGCCGAGCGACCCGTCCCCTCCGGCGATCCCGATGGGGCCCGACCCTCCCCGCGCCAGGGCAGCCACATCGTCTTCCTCCCTCAGCAGGTGGACGTCGAGGCCGCGCTCCCGCGCGGCGGCCGCAAGCTCATCCGCAGACGGGCTCTGGTCACCCGAGCGCGGGTTGATCAGCAGCAGGGGGCTAGACAGCGCCTTCGATGGCGTGCAGCGTCCAGGCCGGTCCGATGCGCACGAGATGCCCGTCAGGGTCCGCGAGGTCGTAGACCTCCGTGCCGAAGCGCGTCCGGGTCACCAGCCCGCTGATTCCGTGCGTCTCGAGCCGCTCGACTTCGCTCTCGATCTCGTCCGCGGCGAGCTCGAGCCGGACTGCGCCGCCGACCTCGCGGCCGCGGTCGGGATCCCACGTGAGGACGAGGAACGTCTGCTGCTCGAGGACGAAAAAGGCGCTGTGCGCGTTCTCGCCCTCGTCGTAGGCTGCGGCGGGGCCGTAGCCGAGCAGGCGTGAGTAAAAGTCCGTCGACCGGTCGAGATCCGTGACGTAGAGATGGACCGCCGTGACGAGCCCGGTCACTTCGCCTTCTTCTCCGTCGCGCGCCGGCGATCGCGCTCTTTCTTCTTGCGCTGGCGGTCGTTTCGCCACCGCTTGAGAGGCCGAGATCCGCGTCCCATGAGGCCTGGGAGCTTATAGAGTTGCCCGCCGTGGCGCTCACCCCCAGCCGCACTGTCGAAGAGCTGACAGAGCTTCGGGAGCTCACCGGCGACGAAGAAGGCGCCCAGCGCGTGGCGTGGACGGATACCTGGGTCCGCGCGCGCGAATGGCTCTCCGGAAAGCTGGAGCCGCTCGGCGTCGAGGAGGAAACGGACGAGGCCGGAAACCAGTGGTTCACTCTTGCCGGAGCCTCGGACCGCGCGCTTCTGATCGGGGGCCACATCGACTCGGTCCCCAACGGCGGGTGGCTCGACGGCGCGCTCAACGTCGTCGCCGGAGTGGAGGTCCTGCGCCGCATCGCCGAGGAGGGCGAGCCGCCTCTCACCGTGCGCCTCGTGAACTGGGCGGACGAGGAAGGGGCCCGGTTCGGCCGGAGCCTCTTCGGCTCGAGCGCCGCAGCGGGCTCGATGGCCGACCAGGAGGAGCTCAGGGCGCGCCGGGACGCGGACGGCAATCCGCTCCCCGACGCGCTCGCGCGGCAGGGAGTCGACCTCGACAACGCACTGGACGCCCGCCGACAGCTCGAGGGGGCGGCCGCCTACCTCGAGCTCCACATCGAGCAGGGGCCCGTGCTCGAGTCGCTGGACCTCCCCCTTGGCGTCGTCCTCGGCACCTTCGGAGTGGAAAGGCACCAGATCACCTTCCGCGGCCAGGCTGCGCACGCCGGCTCGACGCCCATGGACAAGCGCCGCGACGCCTTGGCCGCAGCCGCAAAGCTCGCGCTCGAGATCCGCGAGATCGCCAAGCGCACCGGCGAGGGAGCCGTCTGCACGATGGGGAGCTGCGTGACGCGGCCCGGAATCGTCACCTCCGTCGTCGAGACCTGCACCGTCCTCCTCGATCAACGGCACCTGGACGCGTCGAAGCTGGCCGGCATGCTGGCCGAAGCCCAGGAGGCGGGCGAGCGCTTCGCCTCCGAGGAGGACGTCGAGGTCGAGTGGGAGAAGGTCTGGAGCATCGAGCCGATCCTCTTCGACCCGGAGCTCATCGAGCTCGCGGACGAGGCGGTGCGCGAGGTCTCCGGCACTTCGCACCGGCTCCCGAGCGGGCCGCTCCACGACGCGGCCGAGGTCGCGCGCGCCGGGATCCCGACTGTGATGCTCTTCGTGCAGAGCCTGCGCGGTCTTTCCCACACGAAGCTCGAGGACACGAAACCCGAGCACCTGGAGCAGTCGGTCGAAGCACTCGACCGGCTCGCCTCGAAGACGCTCGCGAAGCTCGCCGGCTAGGGCTTTCGGCGCAAGGCCCCGAGCAGCGCGCGCGGAAGCCTCCGTCGCGCGGTGGCGAGCGCTTCCTGCAGGGCCGGCGACGCACGTGGACCGTGCACGCCGGCTCCATGGCCGCACAGGATGTGCTCCGGGCCGAGCTCACCGAGAGCACGCGGAGGCCGGAGGCGAAGGAGCGGGTGGACGCCGATCGCTTCGCCCGGCGCGGTGAAGTAGCCCACGCTTCCGAGCGCGTCCGCGACGACGAGCACGCGCCGCTCGGGCTCCCAGAACGCGACCTCCTTCCATGCCCTGTTCCAGACCACCCGGAGCAGCCGTCCGCGGCCGCTGAAGTCACCGAGCTCCATGCGCAGGTGCGGGACGCCGAGGCGGGCAGCAAGTGCCGCCGCGTCGCGTTCGTGCCGGTCGAGGAGCTGGATCACGGCCTCCGACTTCCCGAGCGCCCGGATGCGCTCGTCGATCCCGGGAACGTCCACCGGATCGAAGACGAGGACCCCGCCGCCGATCTCGAGCGCGTGCGACGTCCGTTCGAGGAATCCGGCCTCGGTCCAGCCGAAGCCGCCCTCGAACTCGTCGCAGAGCCCGAGGGTCAATCCCCGAGGAACGTCTGGTACAGGAGAAACACGTTCAGGCAGATGATGACGGCGGCGATGGCCCAGGCGGCGACGTTGGTCGCCCGCGTGTTCACCAGCGAGCCCATCAGATTGCGCCGGCTCGTGAAGATGACGAGCGGCACGAGGGCGAAGGGGATGCCGAACGAGAGCACGACCTGGCTGATGACCAGGGAGCGGCTCGGGTCGACGCCGATCGCGAGGATGATGAGGGCCGGGGCGAGCGTGATCGCGCGCCGCAGGAAGAGCGGGATCTGCCGCTGGATGAACCCCTGCATGACCACCTGGCCCGACATGGTCCCGATCGAGGACGAGGAAAAGCCGGACGCAAGCAAGGCGATGCCGAAGAGGATTGCGGAGCCGGTCCCCAGCTCTGACTCGAAGCTCGAGTACGCGTCCTCGATCGACTCGATCCCCAGCCCGAAGAACACCGCCGCGGCGATGGCGAGCATGGACATGTTCACGAAGCCCGCGATCGTCATCGCGATGATCACGTCGATGCGCTCGAAGCGCTGAATCCGCTGCTTTTCCGCCTCATCGCGCCCGACGATGCGGTTCTGGGTCAGCGCCGAGTGCAGGTAGACGACGTGCGGCATCACGGTCGCGCCGAGGATCCCGGCTGCGATCAGGACGGACTCGGAGCCGTCGAAACGCGGCACGAAGAGGTGTCCGACGACCTCCCCGGGATCGGGCTTGGCAAGGACGACCTCGAGGGCGAAGGCGACGACGATGACGCCGACCATCCCTGCGATCACCGCCTCGAGGCGGCGGAAGCCGTAGCGCTGGAGGGCGAGGATCCCGAAGGCGCCCGCGCCGGCGAGCAGGCCCGCTGGGAAGAGCGGCATGCCGAAGAGCAGGTGCAGCCCGAGTGCCGCGCCGAGCACCTCGGCAAGGTCGGTCGCCATCGCGATGGCTTCCGCCTGGATCCAGAGGGCGATCGAGACCGGGCGGCTGAAGTTGTCGCGGCAGGTCTCCGGGAGATTTCGCCCGGTGGCGATGCCGAGCTTCGCCGAGAGTGTCTGCACCAGCATCGCCATCAGGTTCGCGGCGAGGACGACCCAGAGGAGCAGGTAGCCGTACTTCGCGCCGCCGGCGATGTTGGTGGCGAAGTTGCCGGGATCGATGTAAGCGACGGCCGCGATGAAGGCGGGGCCCAGGAAGGGCCAGAGCCCCCGCAGGCCCTTGCTCTCCCCCGAGAGGGACGCCTGCGCGGCGCGAAGAGTCGCCGCCTCCCCGGGGAGAACGTCTTCGACCCCCACGTTGGCCCTGCGGGCCCGTTCCACGGCTTCGGGATCTCGGGTCTCGGTCATTAGAAATTGAAGTTTAGACGCATCAAAATCTTAGACGGAATCCGGGCTGAACGGCAATCAACCCCCCGAAGGGGTGATACCTCGGCCCCACCCGACACCGATAGTCGTGAACAGGGTGGAATTCCTCGCCCACAAATGAATCTGCGGCCCCATGAGCACACCGTTGCGAGAACGTCCTGACGCCCCCCTTGGAACCCTGATCTTCCGCGCTGGGCTGCTGCCCGCGGAGACCATCGAAAACGCCCTCGAAGAGGGCGTGAAGACGGGGCGCCGGCTCGGCGAGATCCTGATCGAGCGCGGCTTGCTGCAGGAAGAGGACCTCACGAGGCTCCTCGCAGGCCAGAAGGGCCTGCCGTTCGTGAGCCTCCGCTCCGAGCCCATCGACCCCGAGGCGACCAAGCTCCTCAGCGAGGATCAGGCGCGGCTCTTCAGCGCGCTGCCGATTCGCTTCGAGGAAGGCCTTCCGCTCGTCGCCGTGGCCGATCCCACCAACGACGTCTTGAACAGGAACATCCGCGAGGCGCTCGGCCAGGACGTGCGCTTCGTCGTCGCGGGCCGCACCGAGCTGAACGAGGTCATCGGCGAGGCCTATTCCGGCACCCTCCGGGCTGTAGCGCCTGCCCCGGAGCCGACCGTCGAGGCCGAGGCCGAGCCCGACGCAACCCCACTCCGCGTCGACACGAGCGTCCCGCCGGTCGCGGAGGCGCCTTCGCTTCCGGCGTTCGAGCCGGAGCCACAGGTCGAGCCGGAGCCCGAGCGCGAGGCACTGCCCGAGCCAGC
>JAICVP010000035.1 GCA_025935275.1 Thermoleophilia bacterium | reverse complement strand
GCATCGCCCGATTCGCGGCCGACCTGTACCGCGGCCTCGACCCCAGCCCGCCGGGCGATCCCGAGCCCTATCCGTCCGACAGCCCACTCGCACCCGAGCTCAAAGACCACGCCGCCCTCTACGGCCGCTACCGCAGCTACAACCCCTGGCTCCCCGGCTTCCGCGTCCAGCAGCGTGTGTCAGGACTCACGGCGCAGATGGCCTGGGGAGATGTCAAGCCGCTCACCGCGCTCGACGAGGCGGATTTCCGTGTCGGCGAAGAGGAGTGGTCTCCGGAGCGATTGCACTTCGACGCCGTCGTGGAGAGCCAGGCCCTACGCGCAAACCTCTCGGGCGAGACGTACTACAGGAGTGACTTCGAGTAGCGCGAGCTACTGGTCAGACGTGGTCGCGGGGGAAGTCGAAGTCCCATGAGCGCGTGAAGATGACTTCGCCGTTCTCGTGGACGTCTAGTGTGGCCTCGACGTGGAAGGCCTCCGCGTCGCAGGTCATCGAGCTCTTGACCTCGGAGCGCGTCTGCCAGTCGCCGCGGCCCATGTCGGAGGCCGCGTGGAACCGCACCTCGGCCGACAGCGGATCGCCCTCGACGATCGAATAGACGCAGTGGCTCGTGTCGCCCGAGTCGAGATCGATGTCGAGGAAGCGAAGCGATCCACCGAGCGCCCAGTCGAAGATCTGCTCGACCCGGCCGGTCGCGTGCTCCTTGCGCAGAAACCGGCCGCCTGGGTCGCCCTCCACCTCCTCGATCGCAAGCGGCGCGGAGTGCTCGGGCTCCTCGAAGGCCGGTAGCTCGGCGTCCTCGGCCCGCGGCTCCCGCAGCGGCAGCTCCAACCGTCCGCCGCGCACAGTGAGCGTTACCGGCTGCGGCGAGGGCCACGCCCAGGGCCAGTACGTCGGCGAGACGGCGACGCGCAGGCGGTGGCCCGCGGCGAACGAGTGGGCGATCACGTCGAGCGGCACGGCGACCTCGTACCGCTGCCCGGGCTCCAGCGGCTCGGGATGCTCGTGGCTCTCCCGGTGCGTGAGGTTCAGGACTCCGCGCGTGACCAGGAGGGAAGAGCCGTCCGGCGCGACGTCACAGAGCCGGACCGCGACGAGAGCCTGCGGCCGGTCGACCTCGAGCTCGAGAACCGCCTGCGGCTGGCCGAGAATCTCCAGGGGCTCGGCGAGAGGATCGAAATCCCACGTCAGCGAGACGGCATCGTCCACGCGCTGATCCCCGGCGAGGTCGGCCGACCCGCCCTCGGCGCACCAGACGCCCGCCTCGACGCCGCAGGTCTGTGCGCCCAGGATCGAGCGCGCCTCCCCGTCCAGCTCGAGCGCCTCCGTGCGGATGTTCGGCGACGGCCACTCGGGCTCCGCCACCCAGCGGCCCTCCCGCACCTCGTAGAACGCGCTCGGCGCCACGGAGTCCTGCATCCAGGCGCGCAGCGTCGGCTCCTCCATGATTCCCGAGTCGACGCCCCTGAGCCAGTGGTCCCACCAGCGGACGCATTCCTGGAGGAAGCCGATGCTCGGGCCGGGAAGGGCGTCGTCCGGGAAAGCGTGCGCCCAGGGGCCGATCAGCCCCTTGCGCGGACAGGACAGGCCTTCCAGCATCCGGGGCACCGCGTTCGTGTAGCCGTCCACCCAGCCGCCGACGGCGTAGACCGGCACTTCGATCGCCGAATAGTCTTCGCAGACCGAGCCGTGCTTCCAGTACGCGTCGCGGCGCTGGTGACCGAGCCAGGGCTCGATCCAGTTGTTCGCCGCCTCCAGCCGCTCCAGCCAGGCCTCGCGCCAGCCGTCGCCGTAGAGCCGCGGGTCCGGCGGGCGCGCGTTCCAGACGAGCATGGAGGAGGCCCAGTGGAGCATGTCGAGCGCCTCCACGCACCCGCCGCGGTAATGGACGTCGTCCGCGTAGCGGTCGTCCGTCGACATCAGGGTCATGATCGCCTTGAGGCCCGGGGGACGAAGCGCCGCGAGCTGGAGCGCGTTGAAGCCTCCCCAGGAGATCCCCCACATGCCCAGATTGCCGTCGCACCAGGGCTGATCGCGGAGCCAGGCCATCACCTCGAGGCAATCGGCATGCTCCTGCTCCGTGTACTCGTCCGTGATCAGGCCGTCGGACTCTCCGGTACCGCGCATGTCGACTCTCACCGTGGCGTAGCCGAAGCCCGCGACGTAGGGCTGCCGGCGCGCATCCCGGATCGCGGTGCCGTCCACCTTGCGGTAGGGGAGGAACTCGAGGATCGCCGGAACCGGATCGGACTCGGCGTCCTCGGGCAGCCAGATCCTCGCAGCGAGGCGGCACCCGTCCGACAGGGTGAGCCAGGTGTGCTCGATCTCCCGGATCGGGCGCGGAAACTCGGTCCGGGTCGTCACCGGCCGGATCCTCTCATGCGGCGGGATAGGATCGCGCGGTGAGCGAAGCCGTCCGCACACGCATCGGCGGCCACGTCGTCGTGGACGCCCTCGAGAGCCTCGGAGCCGAGACCGTGTTCGGCCTGCCGGGAGTGCACGCGCTTGGAATCTGGGAGGCGCTGCGCGAAAGCTCTATTCGCTACGTCGGCTTCCGCACCGAGCTGAACGCAACCTTCGCTGCAGACGGCTACGCGCGCGCAGGCGGCAAGCCGGCGGCGCTCCTCCTCTCGACCGGGCCGGGAGCTTTGAACTCCCTCACCGGGCTGATGGAGGCCTCGAGCGCGCATGTGCCACTCGTGGCGGTGGCGAGCCAGATCCCGCGCGACCTCATCGGGCGCGGTCGCGGCTACCTCCACGAGCTGCGCGACCAGCGTGCGTCCTTCGAGCCGATCGTGAAGTGGTCGGCGGGAGCGCGCAGCGCCGAGGACGTGCCGGAGCTTCTCGCCGAGGCATGGCAGCGCGCGCAGACGCCCCCGAGCGGGCCCGTCTTCCTCGAGCTTCCGGTGGACGTCCTCACCGGCCAGACCGAAGTGGGCGTCGAGGGGCTCGACGGGAGCCCTCCCGCCCCGGTGGTGCCGGACTCCTCTCGCCTCGACGAGGCAGCCCGCGTGCTCGCGGGCGCCGAGAGCCCGCTCGTCTGGGCCGGCAGCGGCGTCCTGCGCTCGGGTGCCTGGGAGGAGCTGCGCGCGGTGGCCGAAGCGCTGCGGGCTCCGGTCGTGACGTCTTACATGGGCAAGGGAGCCTTCCCCGAGGACGATCCGCTCGCCGCCGGCTCGGCCTGCGACGAGGCGGCCTTCCGCGACCTCGTCGAGAGCGCGGACGCGGTACTCGTGGCCGGCTCGGAGCTCGGCGCAGAGACCACGCAGCAGTACGGACTGCAGTTCGGCGATCAGCTCGTCCAGATCGACGCGGACGAGGAGCGCATCGGAACCACGTTCCCTGCCCTCGGGCTCGTCGGCGACGCGCGGGCGACGCTTGCCGCTCTGGCCGAGCGCCTGCCGAGGCGCGATCCCGACGGCCGGGCGGAGGAGCGCGCCCGCACCGTCCGCGACCGGATCGCCGCCGGCCTCGACGAGCAGGGCCGGGGCCTGGAGCGCGGGCTCCTCGAATCCGTCCGCGCCGCGCTTCCCCGAGAAGCAGCTTCCGGCTGGGACATGACCATCCTCGCCTACTGGGCCGGCGCCCACTTCCCGGTGCTCAGCCCGCGACGTTTTCTTTACCCGCTCGGATCCGGCACGCTCGGCTATTCCTGGCCCGCGGCCCTGGGAGCTGCGGTTGCGCTCGGGCAGCCGACCCTGGCCGTCGCGGGCGACGGCGGCATCCTCTACGGCGTCCAGGAGCTCGCGACGGCACGCCAGTACGGCCTGCCGACGACCCTTCTGCTCGTGGACGACGGCGGTTACGGAATCCTGCGGGAGTACCAGCGGGACGCGTACGGCGAGACCTTCGCCGTCGATCTCGAGCAGCCGGACTTCCCGGAGCTCGCGCGCTCGTTCGGCGTCCCGGTCGAATCGACGACCCCGGACGCCCTCGAGGACGCCCTCGGCCGCGCGCTCTCGACAGGTGGCCCCGCGGTCGTCCACCTGCCCGCCCGTCTCGAGATGTGGACGCCGACCGGCTGATGGTCAACTGGGTGAGCCTCGTGCGCCCGTCCCTGGTCGGGCTCGAGCCCTACCGCCCGGGGCCCAGCCTCTCCGAGCTTCGCCGCGAGCACAGCCTCGAGGAGATCGCGAAGCTGAACTGGAACGAGGACCTCTTCGGCCCGCTCCCCGGAGCGCTCGACGCGGTCAGGGACGAGCTCGCAAACGCGTGGATGTATCCGGAGCAGGCCTACAGCGACCTGCGCGAGGCCGTCGCGGACTGGCTCGAGCTGCCGCCGGAGACGATCGTGCCCGCCCACGGGATCCAGGCCCTTATCGCCGCAGTGGCGCATACGTTCATCCGCGAAGGAGATGCCGTTGTCGTCCCGCAGCCGACCTACGGCCTCTACGCGCAGGTGTCCGCGGGGGCAGGAGCGCGCGTCGTCCGCGTCCCCAACCGCGATTTTCGCCTCGATCTTCCGGCCCTCGCGGACGTCGCGCGGACGGAGAGCGCCAAGCTCGTCTGGGTCTGCGACCCCAACAACCCCACGGGTTCGCTCGTCGAGCCCAGCGAGTGGGCGGAGTTTCTGGCCGCCCTCCCCGACGGCACGGCTGCCGTGGTGGATGAGGCCTATCGCGAGTACGCCGATCCGGAGCGGCGCGTCTCCAGAGAGGCCGACGTGCTGGCCGGCCGGCCGGTCGTCCTCCTCCGCACGTTCTCGAAGATCTTCGGTCTCGCGGGCCTCCGCCTCGGCTATGCAGTCGCGCATCCGGAGCTCGCACCGTTCCTCGACGTCGTCCAGGAACCGTTCAACGTCAACCGCGCAGCGCTCGCCGCGGGACGCGCCTGCCTCGCCCACCCCGAGCAGATCGACGACCGGCGCCGCCAGTCGGCCGAGGCGCGCACGCTGCTCGCGGGACTCCTGGCGGAGGCAGGAATGGAGTCGCTCCCTTCGGAGGCCAACTTTCTCCTCGTCCACGTCGGCGGGGACGACGCGGCTCTGGCCGGCGAGCTCGTCGTGCGCGGTTTCCTCGTCAGGCCCGGCAGCGAGTTCGGTCTCGACGGCTGGATCCGCGTCACGGTGGGCCCGCCGCCGCTGATGGAGCGCTTTGCCGGCGAGCTCGCCGCTGTCCGAACGGGAGTGCCCCGTTGAGCCTCATCGACGTCCGCCGCGAGGAGGACATCTGCGTCCTCACGCTGCAGCGGGAGGGGAAGCTGAACGCCCTCTCGGGCGCGCTGGAGCAGGAGCTGCTCGATGCGATCTCCGACGAGGCGGTGCGACGGAGCCGCTGCGTTGTCCTCACCGGGGCCGGCAAGGCGTTCTCCGCCGGTGCCGACATCAACGAGTTCGCCGATGCCGACGCCGCTTCCATCGCCGCCTACTACGCGGGCACCGGCGACGTGTACGAGCGGATCGCCGCGCTGCCGATGCCGACCATCGCCGCCATTCACGGCTGGTGCCTGGGCGGCGGGCTCGAGCTGGCGCTAGCCACGGACTTCCGCATCGCCGACGAGACGGCGGCCTTCGGACTCCCGGAGGTGGAGCTCGGGATCCTGCCGAGCTCGGGAGGCGCCTACCGCCTCGTGCGGCTGGTGGGTCCCGGCAGGGCGAAGGAGCTGATGCTGCTGCGACGACGCTTCGACGCGGCCGAGGCTCACGCCCTTGGCGTCGTGACGGAAGTCGTCCCCGCCGGCAAGGCGATCGAGCGGGCGCTCGAATGCGCAGCTGAGCTGGCCACCCTTCCGCCCCTAGCCGTCGAGACGATCAAGCGCGCCGCAGATCTCATCCCGGAGGCGTCGCGCGAAGCCGCAATGCTGATCGAGCGCCTCGGCTACGCCGCGCTCGCGCAGACCGACGAAGCGACGAAGGCCGTCGACGACTTCACACGTCGAGACCGCCGTCCATGACGACGGTCGTGCCGGTGACGTAGGCCCCGCCGGGCGAGGCGAGAAACGCGATCAGCGCGGCCGCCTCTTCCGGAGTCCCGAGCCGGCCGAGGGGCACCTCGCGCTCCCACTCCGCCACACGCTCGGGCCCGTAGCCGTCGAGGCCCTCGGTGGCGATGTTCCCGAGCGCGACGCAGAGCGCGCGGATCCCGTGCTTGCTCCACTCGAGCGCCAGGCTCCCCGCGAGGTTCTCGATCGCCGCCCGCGCGGCCGCGGCATGCGCCATGTCGGCCATTCCCCGCCGCGGGCTGAAGCCGATGAAGACGACCACGCCTTCCCTGTTCGGGATCATCGAGCGCTCGGCCACGAGACGCGTGAGATCCCAGGCCGCATCGACGGCGAGGCGATGCACGGCGCGCCACCCTTTCAGCGAGATCTCCTCGGCGGGCGCCATGAACTGCCCGCCCGCGTTGTTGACGAGGATGTCGATCCGCCCGAAGCGCTCGAGCGCACGGTCGACCAGCGCCGCAACCTCCTGCGGCTCGCGCACATCCGCGGGAACGGCGAGACAGTCGTCCCCGAGTTGCGCCTGCACCTCCTGCAAGGGCTCCGGCCGCCGGCCGCAGACGACGACCTTCGCACCGGTCCTCGCCAGCTCCAGAGCCGTGGCGCGGCCGATGCCCGTGCCGCCGCCGGTGACGACCGCCACCTTGCCGGCGTTCGCATCGGGAGCGAGCGGGGAGCGAAAGTCGGTCATGGCACCAGGGCGTCGGTCGGACGCCGTCCTTCCAGGGCCTCGCGCACGGAGACCGCCGGCCGCCGGTACGCCTCATGCTCGGTGGCGGGGCTGTACCAGGCCGCATGGGGATTGACGATGAGCGTCGGCCGCTCCGGCGGCGGGTCCTCCGGAGTCGGGGGCTCGACGGGAAGCACGTCGAAGGCCGCCCCCGCCAGGTGCCCGGAGTCGAGCGCCTCGAGCACGGCGTCGAAGTCGACGAGCGCCGCCCGGGCGGTGTCGACGAGCAGCGCGCCGCGGGGCATCTTCGCGATCTCCTCCGCGCCGATCATCCCGCGCGTCTCATCGGTCAGCAGCGAGTGGAGGGAGAAGGCCCCGCAGCTGGTGAGCGCCTGGTCGAGCGTCAGCGGATGCACGCCGTAGCCAGCGATCGCCTGGTCGGGCAGGTGCGGATCCACCGCGTAGACCTCAAAACCGAGCGCCAGCGCCCGCGTCGCCAGGGCCCGGCCGATGCGGCCGAAACCGATGACACCGAGCGTGGTCCCGCGGTTCGTCCGCAGGGGCCCGGCGACGGCGTGGTGCCACTTGCCCTCCCGAACGCTCCGATCGAGGGCGACCACGCCGCGCATGAGTGCGAGCAGGAGCGCGAGGGAGCTGTCGGCCATCTCCTCCACGCAGTAGTCGGGGACGTTGCAGACCCAGATACCGCGATCGGCGGCTGCGCCCGTGTCGATGTTGTCGTAGCCGACGGAGCACGTCGCGACGATGCGGAGCGCCGGTAGGCGGTCCAGCTCAGCTACGCCCACGGGCTGATCGGGGCTGACGAGGAGCGCGACGACGTCGTCTCCCTCCCAGGGCGCGTCCGCCCGCTCGACCTCGGCGAGGTCGCCGATGATCTCGGCCACCTCGTCGAGCTGGTAGTAGGGGTCGCCGACGAGGACCCTCATGCGAGCCCCTCGCCGTAGCGCGCGTCTCGCCAGGCCAGCGCGGCCTTGAGCCCCTGTTCGGCCGCGATCCGGTCGAACTCCTGCTGCTCGGGGGTCTCCGCGGCGTTGAGCATCGCGGATATGTCGAGGTTGGCCGCGACCGCCGAACGGAGCCCCATTGCCTCCTGCGCGCGGACGAGCGCGAGCTTCGTCAAGCGCAGCACGGGGAGCGGCGTCGGCGCGATCTTGGCGACGAGCGAGCTCACCGCATCCTCGAGCGCATCCGGCGCCACGACGGCGTTCACGAGCCCGAGCCGCTCGGCCTCGGTCGCCGAGATCGCATCGCCGGTGAAGAGGAGCTCGTTGGTCTTCTTCTGCCCGAGCACGAACGGCATCAGCAGCGTGACCGGCCCGGATCCGTAGCGGATCTCAGGCTCGCCGAACTGGGCATCGTCCGCGGCGACGACGAGGTCGCACGCCATGGCGAGCTCGCAGGCGCCGGCGAGGCACCAGCCTCGGACCGCCGCGATCGTCGGCTTCGGGAGCGACCACAGCTCCATGGTCAAGTCGACGTCCTCCGAGAGAACCTCGTGCCAGCGCTCGGCGCTCTCGATCTGCTGCTCGACCTCCTCGGCGATGTCGTAGCCGGCCGAAAACGCCCGCCCCGCTCCGGTGAGCACGACCACCTTCACCTCATCGTCCTCGGTCGCTGCGCGCCACGACTCCCGAAGCCGCCGCACGACTTCGCCGCTGATCGCGTTCAGCTTGCTCGGGCGGTTGAGCGTCACCCAGGCCGCCGGGCCGCGGCGCTCGTACAGGACTACATCCGTCACAGACTCCCTCCTTCTACGACGACGAGCGCGTCCACGGCAACCGCGCCGTCCGCGCTCAGGATCAAAGGATTCACGTCGACCGCCGCGATCTGCGGGTGGTCGACGGCGATACGGCCGAGGGCGACGATGGTCGCGGCGAGCGCCTCCCGCGCTGCGTCGCTCGGGTCGAGCCCGGGCGCTCGGGCCACCAGCCGCCGAGCCTCCTCCTGGCCGAGCGGCGCGAGGGAGACCGCGGCCAGGGAGAGCGATTCGACGGCGCCGCCGCCCGGCCCGACGGCAAGTACGGGCCCGAAGTCGGGGTCGCGCGTCATCCCGCAGAAAGCTTCGGCTCCTCCCGAGGCCTGGGTTGCGACCAGGACTCGACCCCCGAGCCGGGCCGTCGTCCCGCGCACGGCCTCGGCGTCTCCCAGCCCGAGCACGACGCCGTTCCGGGCCGCCTTGTGCGCCGGGCCGTCCACCTTCACGACCACCGGGAAACCGAGCTCCTGGGCGGCCTGCACCGCCTCGTCGGGCGAGGCCGCGCGGCGGCGCGGCGCGAGCGGGACGCCGTAGCGCTCCAGGACGAGTGCCGACTCGAACTCCGGCAAGGGACCCTCGGCGAGCAGGTCGGCCAGTGCGACGGGCGCAGCCGGCTCCGATTGCGCGGAGACCGCTCGAAGGCCGGCCGCGGCCGCGAGGGCGCGCATCGCATCGCGCGGGCCGCGCAGCAGCGCGACGTCGTGCTCGAGCGCGTACTCGGCCACCTCTGGACGCGGGTCGACCGCCGAGACCGTCGTGACCGCCGGGAAGATCTCCGTGCCGGCCGTCGCCTCGGCGAGAGCCTTCACGATCATGAAGCACCACTCGTGCTCCTCCGCGCCGCGGAACTGGGACTGGTCGGCCTGCGCAACGACGATGTCGAACGCGCCCGAGCCGACGAGGATCTCGAGCGAGCCCGGAAAGACGACGTCGGCCTCGTCAATCGCCCAGGCATCGAGCGGGTTGCCGGGCGCGAGGTAGTTCGGGAAGCGCATCCGCAGCTCGGCGGCGACCTCGTCCGGGAGCGGATCGAACGGGATCCCGGCCGCCTCTCCCTGATCCGCCAGGAGCGCCCCCTCTCCTCCCGATTCCGAGATCGCGGCGATCCGCTTCCCACGTGGACGGCGCTCGCGCCCGAGAACCTCGAGCGTCTCGACGAGCGCGGTGAAGTCGTCCACCTCGACGGCGCCGTGCCGATACAGGAGGGCCGAGAAGGCACGGTCGGAGCCGACCACGGCGCCGGTGTGAGCGAGCGCAGCCCGAGCCGCCGCCTGCGAGCGGCCCACCTTCAGGCACGCGACCGGCTTGCCCGCGTCGGCGCAGCGCTCGAGCGCGGCTGCGAACTCCGCAGGCCGGCGCACGGTCTCGAGGAAAAGCCCGATGGCGCCGGTTCCCTCGTCGGCGGCAAAGAAGTCGAGGAGGTCCGCCGCGTCGGTGACGGCCTCGCCGCCCGAGGACACCACCGACCGGAAGCCGACCCGCGGCCCGATCCCCAGCAGCGCCTCCGCGATCGATCCGGACTGGGAGACGACGGAAACGCGGCCTCCGCGAAACGTCTCGGGCACGGTGCCGATCCAGAGCGAGCCTTTTCCGGGGGCGGCGACTCCCATGCAGTTCGGCCCGAGCAACGCAGCGTCCTCGGCTCGCGCCCGCCCCGCGATCCGGTGCGCGACTTCCGGACCGGCCGCCCCGGCCTCGTTCCCGAGCCCAGGGAGGAAGAAGGCGCGGATACCCGCATTCAGTGCCTCCTCGAAGGCCTGCTCGACCCGCTCGTGCCCGACGAGCAAGGCGGCCAGCTCGGGCTCCTCGGGGAGGGCGGCCACGCTCGGGAAGCAGCGCAGGCCGAGCACTTCGTCCCGCGTCGGATGGACTCCCCACGACGGAATCCCTGAGCGGACGATCTCCTCCACGATCCGCCCGTGCCGCGGCGAGGCGCCCACGACGGCAACCGACCGCGGGAAGAGGAGGGAACGGACGCGGTTGAGATCGGCCATCGCGCGCTCGTACCATCCTCTCCGACTCGGGAGGCAACGTGCACGAGAAGCAGATCGAGATCCGCTGGCGCGACCAGGATGCCTACGGCCACGTGAACAACGCGGTCTACCTCACCTACCTCGAAGAGGTGCGCGACGAGTGGCTCGAGCGCGCGCTCGGCGACTCCGGCGACGCCTGGGGCTATGTCACTGCGCGCGTGGCGATCGACTTCCGTCGCGAGCTGACGCAGGACGACGACGCGATCGTGGCGCGCCTCTGGCTGACGAGGATCGGGACCTCGAGCGTGACCACCCGGGAGGAGATCGTCACCGTCGGCGGCGAGCTGGCCGCCGAGGCGGAGGCCGTCCTCGTCGCCCGCGACACCGAGACGGGCCGCTCTCGCCCGCTCAGCGACGCGGAGCGAGCCGCCCTCGAGCGCGAGCTCGGCGGTGCCTGAGCTGCTCCTGAGCCCGCTGCAGCTCGGCCCCGTCGAGTTGCCGAACCGCATCGTCTCGACCGCGCACCAGACGACGCTCGTCCACGAGCACCTGCCCACGGACGAGTTCGTCGCCTACCACGAGGCGCGCGCGGCGGGCGGGGCGGGGATGATCGTCCTCGAGGCGACCGCCGTCCACGAGTCCGGTCGCCTGACACCGCACACGCTGGCGGGGTACGTGCCCGAGATCGTCGCCGGCTACCGCCGCGTGGCCGATGCGGTGCGCCCGCACGGCACCAAGCTCCTCGTCCAGCTCTTCCACGGCGGCCGTGAGCTCATCGCCCTGCCGCCGCGCCCGCCCGCGGTCGCGCCCTCGGCGATCCCCAGCCAGCGGTTTCACGTCGAGCCCCGCGAGCTCACGACCGCCGAGATCGACGACCTGATCGCCGGGTACGCGCGCTCCGCGGAGCTCGCCGCCGCAGGCGGACTTGACGGGATCGAGCTCTCGGCCGCGCACGGCTACCTCTTCGCGCAGTTCTTCGCGCCGGAGCTCAACCTCCGGGAGGACGAGTGGGCCGCGGGCCCGCAGTTCCTCGTCGCCGTGGCGGAGGCCGTACGCAGGGCGGCGCCCGATCTTTCCCTCGGCGTCAGGTTCTCGGCCGATTCCGAAGCGGCCGTCGGAGTCGCGCCCGCGCTCGCCGGCCTGGTCGACTACGTCTCGATCGCGCTCGGGGACTCCTCGACCTACCGCGGCTCGACCGGCATCGTTCCGCCGCCGCCCGTCGAGGAGAGCGCGATCGCCGGCTTCGCGGCGCCGTTTCGGGTGGGTCCGCCGCTGATCGCGACCTCACGCATCGTCGACCCGGAAGCAGCCGAGCGGCTCATCGCGGAAGGGGTCGCCGATGCGGTCGGGATGACCCGAGCGCTCATCACCGATCCCGACCTCCCGCGCAAGGCCGCCGAGGGCTCCTCCTACCTCCGCTGCATCGGCTGCAACACGTGCATTGCGCACTACCACGCGGGCAGCCCGATCGCCTGCGCGCAGAACCCGCGCACGGGCCGGGAGCTCACCTGGACGCCCGTGCGCGCGGCGCGGCGCCTGAAAGTCGCGGTGGTGGGCGGCGGCCCCGCCGGAATGGCCGCCGCGGCCGAGGCTCACGGCGCAGGACACGAAGTCGTTCTCTTCGAGTCCACCATCCAGCTCGGCGGTCAGGTCGCTCTCGCCGAGGTGGCGCCCGGCCACGCCGAGCTCGCAGCGTCTCTTCTGCGCAACTACGACCGCCTACTCGAAGGCGTCGATGTGCGGCTAGGTGAGCACGTGGAGGAGCCGCCCGACGCCGACGCGGTTATCCTGGCCACGGGCGCGCGGCCGTACGTCCCTGACCTGCCCGACTTCAACGGAGTCCTCACGGCCTGGAGTGTCCTTCGGGGCGGCCGCCCCGAAGGCAAGCGTGTCGTCGTCGCCGACTGGGGTGGAGACGCCTCGGGG
>JAICVP010000173.1 GCA_025935275.1 Thermoleophilia bacterium | reverse complement strand
GCCGCGGTCACGGCCTTCGTCGCCTTCGGGAAGGTGCTCTCGCCGCAGTTCCTGATCTGGCTGCTCCCGCTCGTTCCGGCCGTCGCGGGCGCGGGCGGACTCGCGGCGTGCGCCGTCCTGCTCGTCTCCCTGGTCACCACCCAGCTCTGGTTCCCGTTCCGCTACTGGGACGTCGTCGCGCTGCAGCCCGTCGGCTGGCTGGTCGCCCTCCGCGACATTCTCCTCGTGGGGCTGTACGCGATCCTGCTCGTGACGCTCAGTCGACGGCGACGCGGAGCGGCTCGCAGCGCGTAGCGCGGCCCTCGGCGTCGCACTCGATCACCGCGCCCTCGATTCGCACGCCGCCGTCGGCGGGGTGGAAGCGAATCGGCATTGAGGTCCGCATGCGCTCGATCGCGAGCTCGGCCTTGACGCCGATGACTGAGTCGTGCGGTCCCGTCATGCCGGCATCGGTGATGGCGGCCGTTCCGCCCGGCTGTACGCGGGCGTCGTTGGTCTGCACGTGGGTATGCGTCCCGATCACGGCGGTCACGCGGCCGTCGAGCATCCGCGAGAGCGCGACCTTCTCGCTGGTCGCCTCGGCGTGAAAGTCGACGACGACGATCTTCGCCGCGCTTCGGGCTCTCTCCACGAGCTCGTCCACGATCACGAAGGGACTCTGCGGCGGGCTCAGGAAGAGCGCGCCCTGGAGGTTGATGACGGCGACCGGTGTGCCGTCGGCCGCCCGCTGCACGGTGAGCCCTTGCCCGGGCCCGCCGAGGTTCTCGGGCCGGATCACGGGCCCCAAGCGCTCCAGCACGGGGATGATGTCTCTCTGCCGCCATACGTGGTTGCCGAGCGTGATCACGTCGGCGCCGGCGGCCAGGATCTTGTCCGCGAGCTTCGCGGTGATCCCGACCCCGTCCGCGGCGTTCTCGCCGTTCACGATGCAGAACCCTGCGCCGACCTCGGACTTCAGCGACTGCAGCCGCGCCTCGAGCGCCCGTCGGCCGGGTGGGCCGAAGACGTCTGCGATGAAGAGGATGACCAGCTTGGTGCTCTGTTGCTACGGCACGGCGAGCGCGCCGGCCGGATGCACTTCGATGTGGACGTGCTGGCCACGGTCCTGCGTGTAACGGGCGAGCGCGGCCTGCTCCACTGAGGAGAGGTCGATGATCTGGCCGATCTTCGTTCGCCCGGAAGAGACGGTCATCCCGACGGTCAGATTCGGGTCGGGCGCGATGTTGGTGAGCGTGACGACGACCCCAGGATTGCCGGACGGCTGGATGTCGATCCGGACGCCGTAGGGCTTGCCGTTCACGATCTGGTCGGAGACCGCCATGACGCTCCCGTCCACCGGCGTGTAGACGTCGGTGTCGGTGGGCGCGCCGACGTCGAGGCCGCCCGTTTCGGGGCCGACCCCGCCGCTGATCTGGTAGTAGCGGATGCCCGAGCTCGAGTCCCCGAAGAAGCGGTTGACGAGCCGCTTGAGGAGGCCGGCGTTCGCCTGCGTCCCGATGGGGTCGAGCGCGAGCGCGCTCGTGCCCGAGGAGTGGTAGCCGATCGCAGTCACCCGGTTCTGATTGACCGGAAGCTGCAGGCGAAGCGTGTCCTGGAGAGCCACGATCTGGGCCCGCGGGGGTCCCGAGGGCAGGAGCCTCGAGGTCGGCGCCGGGCCGGTGTTCGTGACCTCGGCGGTCTTGCCGGAGCCGAACGCGGTGAGCATGAGCACGACGAGGCACACGCATGCCACGACCGCCAATGCGGCCGTCCGACGCGCCCTGCGAACCTTCGCGCGCATCGCTTGCCTTTCAGCAGCGCGGTAGGCGAGCCCGGGAGCCTGGGGCTGAGCCATCCGCGGCACGCTAGCGGAGGTCTCCACTGCTTTCAAACGGATACCGCGGTCCTCGACGGGCTCGGGCGCAAGTGCGAGGGAACCGTCGGTCTCGAAAGTCCAGTCCCAGGGTGGAGGACGCAGCCCGACTACATTTGCGGGTTTTGCAGGGCTTTCGTGCCCTTGGTCATAGGGACGGGGCGCTCTGGGCATGGTGAGCTAGCCTTGCGGCGTGGTAGCCGTCCTTCGCTCTCACCCTGCCAGCGGCGTCGGACGCTGAAAGGGCCGCTTCTCAGCGCGAAGGGGGTCTCGCGGCGCTACGGGCGCATCGTCGCCCTCGCCCCTACGAGCCTGGACGTGCACCCTGGCGACGCCCTCGCGTTGATCGGGCCGAACGGCGCGGGCAAGTCGACGCTCCTCTCGATCCTTGCGGGCGCGCTCGATCCGAGCGACGGCTCCGTGGCGAGTGGTTCCCCGAAGGTCGGCTGGGTGCCGCAGAAGCCCGCGCACTACCAGCGGCTCTCGCCCCGGGAGAACCTCGAGCTCTTCGCACGGCTCGAAGGAGTGCCCGAGGCAAAGGAGGTGGCGGGCCGCTACCTCGGCCTCCTGGACCTCCCCGACGACGGACGCGTGACCGCCCAGCTCTCGGCGGGAAACCAGCAGCGGCTGAACGTCGCGGTCGCCCTCCTCGCCGGCCCCGACGTCCTGCTCCTCGACGAGCCGACCGCGTCTCTCGATCCCCGCCAGCGGCGCCTCCTCTGGGAGGTCTCCGCGCAGGTCCGAGAGCGCGAAGGAGCGGTCGTCTTCGCGACCCAGAACCTCGAGGAGCTGGAGCGTTTCGCCACGCGCGTGGCGGTGCTCGTGGGAGGCGAGCTCGTCTTCGACGGGAGCCTCGAGCAGTTCAAGGCTGCGCCCGAAGCGGATGTGTTCGCATGAGCCGCATTCGCCTCCTGCTCCGCAAGGACATGCGCATCCTCGGCCGCTCGCCGGTGCTCGTCGCCGCGCTGATCGTCTACCCCCTCGTCTTCGCCGCGCTCGTCGGGGCGGTCGTCCGCTATGCGGGAGACCGGCCGACCATCGCCTTCGTCGACCTCGACCGCCTGCCCGAGGAGCTGACCGTCGGCGGCCAGACCTTCAACGTGGCCGAGGTCCTCGACCAGGTGAACGAGAACGCAGAGCTCGTGCCGATGGATCCGGAGGAGGCCGATCGCAAGCTCGCCAACGGCGAGGTGAACGCCGAGATCATCGTTCCGCGTGGCTTCGCCTCGCGCCTCCGCGGCATGGTGGAGAGCCCGCAGCTCGAGCTGAAGACCGCGCGCGGAGGCGTCGCGACGCGGGTCGAGCAACAGACGCAGGCGCTCGTCTACGAGCTCAACCAGCGCCTGCAGGAGGCCTACATCGACGCGAACCTCCAGTACGTGCGGTTGATCGTGGAGGGGGGCACCGGCACGTTCCTCGGCGACGAGTTCGACGTCGTCGGGCTGCAGCGTGCGGGCGAGCTCCTCACCGAGATCGAGCAGACGACGAAGGATCCCGAGATCGCGGCGCGCGCTCAGGAGCTCACGAACTTCGTCCGCCAGGCACAGCTTGCGCTCGGTGCGTCGGACGAGTCGCTTCGCGCGACGGCGAACCCGATCACGCTCGAGGTCGACACCCAGGCCGGCCGGTCGTGGCTTCTCTCCGCGCAGCTGCAGGCCTACGCCCTTGCCCTCACGCTTGCGTTCATCTGCGTCCTGCTCGCCGCGGCCGCGATCGCATCCGAACGTGACGAGAACGTCATCGGCCGGCTCGCGCGCGGTCTCGTCGGCCTGACGAGCCTCGTCGTCGTGAAGGTCGTGCTGGCGGCGCTGGTCGCCGTCGTGCTCGGGCTGGTGATCGCCCTCGTCTTCGGAGTCCTCGCCACCGTCACCGACGTCACGGGCGGGGAGCCGTGGTCGAGGCTGCCGCTGCTCGCGCTCGGGCTTGTGATCGCGGGAGCCGCCTTCGGGGCCTTCGGAGTTCTCGTCGGAGTGGTCGCGCGCGAGGCCCGCACAGCCGTGCTCGTCGCCTTCCTCGTCGCGCTCCCGCTCGTCTTTCTCGGGCTGCTGCCGGAAGGGACCGTCCAGGTCGCGCACGTGATCTCGAAGGCATTCCCGTTTTCGCACGCGGTCGACTTCTTCCAGTCGTCGCTCTACGACAACGACCCGTGGTCGACCCTGGCGAGGGAGGCCGCCTGGCTCGTGGGTCTCACGGCGGCTTTCGGGGCGGCGGCCCGGCTTGGAATGCGAAGATTGCTGGCATGAGCGCCTTTCCGGCCACCCGCCTCAGACGTTTCCGTCGCACAGGCGCCCTCCGGGAGCTCGTCCGCGAGACACGGCTCGACCTGCGCGATTTCGTCTATCCGCTGTTCGCATGCCCGGGCTCCGGTGTGGAGAAGCCGCTCGAGGGCCTGCCCGGGATCGCGCAGCGGTCGGTCGACCGCCTCGCCGACGAGGCGGAGGAGCTGCTCGGTCTTGGCATCGGCGCCGTCCTCCTCTTCGGAATCCCCGAGGAGAAGGACGAGGGTGCCTCGGGCGCTTATGACGAGGACGGGGTCGTCCAGCAGGCGCTTCGCGCTCTCGCCGAGCGGACGCCCGAGATGGTTCTTCTGACCGACGTGTGCCTGTGCGAGTACACGTCGCACGGCCATTGCGGCGTTGTCGACGGCGACGAGATCGTGAACGACCTCTCGCTCGAGCTGCTCGCGAAGACCGCGGTCAGCCACGCGGAAGCGGGCGCCCATGCCGTCTGCCCGAGCGACATGATGGACGGCCGGGTGGGCGCAATCCGGGGCGCGCTCGACTCCGAGGGCTTCGAGCACCTGCCCATCGTGTCCTACGCGGCGAAGGCCGCCTCGGCGTTCTACGGGCCCTTCCGCGAAGCG
>JAICVP010000018.1 GCA_025935275.1 Thermoleophilia bacterium | reverse complement strand
TACCGGCCGGCGGAGCTGCCGGCGGAGATTCCGGCCGAGGCGGCCCCGCCGCCCGGCGCCTCGATGTAGGCCAGCTCCCCGAGCCCGGAGGCCCAGGGAGCTGACATCGGACTTAGGCCGAGACCGGAGTCGGCGGGGTCTCGGGCGCCGGCTCGCCTTCTTCGGGGTCGAAGTGGGGCAGCCACTCGAGCCAGCTCGGCAGGTACCAGTTCCAGTCGCCGAGGAGCTTCATCGACGCGGGCAGGAGCACTGCGCGGACAATGGTGGCGTCGAGCAGGACGGCCACTGCGAGTCCGACGCCGAACTGCTTGAAGAACATCATCGAGAGCGTCGCGAAGACCGCGAACACGAACACCATCACGATCGCCGCGCTCGTCACGACACCTGCGGTCGAGCGGATCCCGTACGCGACCGCCTCGTCCGTCCCCATCCCGCGAATGACTGCTTCTCGGATCCGGCTCAGGATGAACACGTGGTAGTCCATCGAGAGGCCGAAGAGGATCACGAAGAGAAGCAGCGGGATCACGGGGTCGATTCCCGCCGTTGAGGCGAACCCGAAGAGTCCCTTGCCGAAGCCGTGCTGGAACACGAGCACGAGGACGCCGTACGCCGCGGCCACCGACAGCAGGTTCAGAACGATCGCCTTCGCCGCGATCACGAGCGAGCGGAAGGCGAACAGCATGAGGACGAACGCGAAGAGGAGCACGAACGCGAAGACGCCCGGAAGCTGCGACTTGATCTCGTTCTTCGAGTCGATCCAGGCAGCGGTGAGCCCGGTGACGCCCGCCTCCGTGCCGGGCAATGCACCCAGGGTCTCGGGGACCACGTCGCGCAACGCGGCGAGCGAGGCCTCGGAGACCGAGTCGGTGCCGCTGCCGTCTATCGGAACGGTGATGTTGGCCACCGTCCCGTCCTTGTTGACGTCCACCGTGATCGGCTCGTGCGCCTGACCCGTGGCGACCGCGCGCTCACGGAACGCCTGGATCGCAGCCTGCACCTCAGAGGAGTTCACATCGGATGCCTCGACGACGACGTTCGCGGGGAGCGCCGTGCCGGGGAAGGCCTTCTGCATGTGGTTGTAGGTCTGCATCGCGGGCAGTGACTGGGGGAACGAGTCCGGTCCGCCCGTCTGCAGTCGAAGCTGGGCCGCAGGGATCGCCAAGGCGATCAGCAGCCCCGCGGACAGGGCAGCCCAGAGCACCGGCCGCCGCATGACGCGGTCGACGATGCGGGCCCAGAAACGGCCCTGAGCGGTCCCGCGCCTACGGCCGATGAACGGCACCCGCAGCCGGTCGGCCTTGTCGCCCAGCCTGCACAGGAGTGCGGGAAGGACGGTGAGAGAGCCGGCCACGGCCATGGCGACCACCGTGATCGTGGCGATCGCGAGCGACGCGAAGATCTTGTCGCCGGTGAGGAACATGCCGGCCATCGCCGTCATGACGGTCAGGCCAGAGACGAGCACCGAGCGGCCCGATGTGGCGGCTGCGGCTTCCACCGCCGCGTGCACGCTGCGTCCCGCCGCTCGTTCCTCCCTCGCCCGCTTCAAATAGAACATCGAGTAGTCGACGCCCACCGCGAGCCCGATGAGCAGCACGAGCGCGGGAGCCTCATTGGCCATGGGCACGACGTGACTCGTGACGGCGACCAGCCCGAACGTCCCGAAGACCGCGGTGAGCGCAAGGAGCAGCGGAATGCCCGCTGCAATGAGCGACCCGAACGCGATCACGAGGATGATCAGGGTGATGGGGAGAGAGAGCGTGCCCGCCTTCCCGAGGTCGTCCCCGTAGGCCGTCACGATGGCATCCTCGGCGCTGGCGTCGCCGAACTCGCCGATGAAGAACTCGGGATGCGTTTGCTGAATCTCGGCGACCCGGTCGACAATCGGGCCGACCTTGTCGGCGGCATCGTCGGCGTCGCCGCGGATCTCGAAGTCGATGAGCGCAGCGCGCCCGCTCGCCGCGATTTGATCCGCGTTCGCGGGATCGAGCGGCGACTGGACATTCTGCACTTCGTCGAGTGTCCCGATCCGGCCGACGACGTCTTCGATCACTCCCGTGAAGGCTGCGTCCTCGACCGTGAGCGAGCCGCTCTGGATGAAGATGCTCTCGCTCGCGGGCTGCTTGAAGCCCTCGTCGAGGATTCTTTCCATCTGTCCCGACTCGCCGGGCCCGGGCTCATTCGAGTCGATCGACTTCGTCCCGGCCATCCCGCCGAGCGCGAAGGCGACGAGGACGAACGCGAGCCAGCCGAAAGTCGCGGACTTCCAGTGGTTGGCGCTCCAGCGCCCCATGCGTGCAGCGAGGTTGTTGGACTTGTAGGTGGACATGGCGTCCCTCCTTTGCCTGCGTCGAACTTGCGCATTCGACGGTAGGAAGGCTGCGGCGCCTAGTCGTCGTCGCCAAGCCGGATTCGCACTCGAACGCGGAGACGATTCGGACTCCTACTCAAGTAGGAGGCGGCTCGAAAGACCGTGAGATACGTTCAACGCGTGAACCGGGACCGGGCCACTCAGATCGCGCGGGAGTACTGGTTCGAGCTGCTGATCGCCCTCATGGCGATCGCCGGCATGGTCGAGCTCGCCATCGGGCGCAACTACCCCGGCGCCCCGCAGACGTCCCTGTGGTTCTGCGTTCCCGCGATCGCCGTGCTCGTGTCTCCGCTCTTCCTGCGCAGGCGGTTTCCGTTCGCCGGGCCCGCGACGTACTTCGTCCTCGCTGCGCTGCTCGCGCTCGTCGATCCGCTTCTGGTTCCGTTCGTGGGCAGCCTCGGAGTGGTGGGGCTGGCTGCGGCCTTCATGCTGGGAAACCTCCGCAACGGCGTCCAGGCAGCCGTTGGGCTCGGTCTCGTCACCGGCTCACTCATTTTCATCGTCGCCGCCATCCCCGGAGAGCAGACGGCCAGCCAGCTGGCCTTCATTCCGCTTCGCTTCATCGTCGCCTGGGTCGCAGGGCTCTTCCTGCGTGAGCGAGCGGAGCGGGCCGAAGCAGCGGAGATCCGCGCGGCTCAGGCGGAACGGGAGCGCGAAGCCGCTGCGCGCATCGCGGTGGCCGAGGAGCGTGCGCGGATCGCGCGCGAGCTCCACGACATCGTCGCCCATGCGGTCAGCGTGATGGTGCTCCAGGTCGGAGCCGTCAGGCACAAGCTCCCCGACGAGCTCGCCGACGACCGGGAGGCGCTCCGAAGCGTCGAGCGGGCGGGACGCACGGCCCTCACGGAGATGCGCCGCTTGCTCGGGGCGATGCGCGACGAGCGCGAAGAGGTCTCATTCGTGCCGCAGCCCGGCCTCGACGGTCTCGACTCGCTCCTCGAGGAGGTTACGCGGGCAGGCTTGCCCGTCGAGCTTCACGTCGATGGAGATCCCTTCCCGCTTCCGCGCGGAGTCGACCTCTCCGCGTATCGGATCGTGCAGGAGGGTCTGACCAACGCCCTCAAGCACGCGCGTGCGACCACGGCGAATGTGACTGTCCGCTACGCGCTTGACGAGCTCCACATCGAGGTGCGCGACAACGGCGTTGGAACCTCCACCACCGACGGCCTCGGTCATGGGCTCGTCGGAGTCCGAGAGCGCGTCAAGATCTACGGAGGCGAGATGAGCGCAGGTGCGGCAAACGGGGGCGGCTTCGTGCTCAGCACGCGCCTCCCGCTGAGCGGAGACCGGCCATGACCATCCGCGTCCTCGTGGCCGACGACCAGTCCATGGTGCGTGCGGGCTTCCGGATGCTGCTCGCGGACGAGCAGGACATCGAGGTCGTCGCCGAAGCGGAGAACGGGCGCGAAGCGGTCGAAAAGACTGCGCGCTTCAACCCCGACGTGATCCTCATGGACATCCGCATGCCTGAGCTCGACGGCCTGCAAGCGACCCAGCGCATCCTCGCCGAGGACAACGGCGCCCGCATCCTGATCCTCACGACGTTCGACCTCGACGAGTACGTCTACGAGGCGCTGAGCGCCGGGGCCAGCGGATTCGTCCTCAAAGACGACTCCCCCGAGCAGCTGCTCGCCGCGATCCGCACGGTCGCAGCTGGAGAGGCATTGCTTTCTCCCACGGTCACGAAGAAGGTCATCAAGCAGTTCGCCCGTCGTCCGCGCCCCGATCCGCCCAAGGAGATCGGCGACCTCAGCGAGCGGGAGCGAGAGGTCTTCCGGCTGATGGCCGAAGGGCTCTCGAACGGCGAGATCGGCCGGGAGCTCTTCATCAGCGAGACGACCGTGAAGACGCACGTCACGCACATCCTCCAGAAGCTCGGCCTCCGCGACCGCGTCCAGGCGGTCGTCCTCGCCTACCAGACGGGGATCTTCGAAGAGACGCCAGCGGGCTAGCGGCTGGAAACAGCGGCCGGGCCCTCGGACGAGAGCCCGGCTCGCTGCTGAGACTCAGCCCGCGTTCGCTGTGCGGGTGCTGACGAAGATGTCTCCGATGCCCTCCGGGCCGGGGGAACGCCCGAAGAGAAGCTGGCGTGCATTCCTCGACAGGGAAGGTCTGCTCTCGGCTGCCGCGGTGTTGATCGCGGAGCCGAGGTTCACCGGCGTCGACCACGGCGCCGAGAAGCTGTCCCTCGTCGAGGCCCAGATGTCCTGGGCGCCCAGTCCGCCGGTGCGGTTCGAGGAGAACACGACCTCGAGCCCGTCCTTGCGGACGTTCGGCTGGATGTCGTTCGCCGTCGCGTCGTTGAGACCGGCAACCGCGGTGGAACCGCCGAAGTGCCACCCGGTTCCGACCCTCGGACTCATGTAGATGTCGCCGGGCACCGCCCCGGAGCTCGACGAGAAGAAGAGGTACCCGTCGTCGTCGTTCTCCACGTACGAGGGGCCCTGTTCGTCGAGCGCCGAGTTCGGGCCGACAGGGGCACAGCCGAGGTTCCGCGGCTCGGTCCAGCCCCTGAGCGCGTTGTTCTTGGCAAAGTAGATGTCGCCCAGCCCGCAGCTGCCCGGAAGCGCCTCCCGGCTGACGAAGAAGAGTCCTCCGCCCCTCACCGGAGTCGGGCAGAAGTCGTCGGCGGCCGAGTTCACCGGCTGGCCGAGGTTCTCGGGCGCACCCCAGGGATCATCCGTGCTCTCCCTCGTGGAGACCCAGATGTCGAGGCCACCCTCCCCACCGGGGCGGGTCGAGGCCTGGTAGAGGCTGAGCCCGTCCGGGGACTGGATCGGACAGCCGTCCTGGAACGGCGTGTTCAGCTCGGAGCTGTTGCCCCCGATCTCGTCGATCTTCTGGGCAGTGCCCCAGTCCGAGAAGTTCGCCGCCTGCGCAGCCGCGACGAGCGCCGTCAGGCTCACGAGCGCGGCGACCAGCGCCACCTTCATCCTTGCGTTTCGCATCTCCGCTCCTTTTCCCGACGTGCTCTCCGCTGCGGCACAGCGCACGTCCTTGGTTGGTGCCAATGACGCTAAGACGGCACTCTCAGCCGGACTACGGTGGGGGCAGGCAGATGCGACGGGAGGCTGGCACCCCGCAAAGCGAATGCTGGCCTACTTGACGTCCCGGGGTGCTGCGACGGACAGTCTCGGTGAGTCCACGACGGGAGGCTGGTGACCCTGGAGGCCGAGCACACGGAACCGCAGCGCGACGAGCTCGAACGGCTCCGAGCGGAGATTGCCGAGCTGCACGCGTCCCGGGCACGGCTGGTTCTTGCCGCCGACGCCGATCGAAGCGCGATCGAAGGCGACCTGCACGACAACGTGCAGCAGCACCTCGTCGCGCTCGCCGTCAAGCTGCAGCTCGCCGGGCCGCTGGCCGACGCAGATCCTGCGGCCGCGAAGGCGCTGCTCGAAGAGATGGGGCGGGATGTCCAGCAGGCGCTGGACGAAGCCGCACGGCTGGCCCAGCGGATCCACGCACAGTTGTCCGCGGTCGACGGGCTTGCCGTCGCCCTCCGCTCCGCGGCGGTGAGCGAAGATATCCCGGCCTCCGTCGACGTAAGGGTCGACTCGACTTACGGGCCCGAGATCCTGCGGACGGTCTACCTCTGCTGGCTCGAAGCGCTCGAGCAGGCGCGAGGCAATGAACGTGCAACGGCCACCGTGAGAGAGGAAAACGGAGCGCTCACCTTCGAATTCGCCGGCAAGTGGAGTCCGAGGCTCGACGGGCTACGCGACCGGGTCGAGGCGCTCGGCGGCCGGCTTACGGCCGAGTCGGATGACGAACGCGGCCCCTACGTCTCCGGTTCGCTGCCGGTCTCGGGCTGATGCTCGCCGCTCTCCGCCAAATAGAGGATCACTGCCTTGACGCGCTTGTGCACCGCCGTCTCCCAGGTGAGCCCGAGCTTCAGGAAGATCGAGTGAATCACTTTCTCGACGGACCGCTCGGTCAGTACGAGCGCCTCGCCGATGGCCGCGTTGTTCTTCCCCTCGGCCATCTCGCGCAGCACATCGCGCTCACGCGGGGTCAGGTCGTTGAGCGGCGAGTCGTCTTCTCGCGCGTTCTCCGCGACCAGCGCCTCCACGACCTTGGGGTCCATGACCGAGCCGCCCGTCGCCACGGCGTGGATCGCCGCAACAAGCTGGTCGACATCCTTCACCCGCTCCTTCAAGAGGTACGCGCGGCGCTCGCTTCCACCCTCCAGAAGCGCGAGCACGAAAGTGGGAGAGGTGTACTGGCTGAGCACGACCACACCGATCTCCGGACTCGTCTCGCGCAGCCGGGTCGCCGCTTGGATCCCTTCGTCCGTGTTTTCGGGCGGCATGCGGATGTCGGTGACGACGACGTCGGGCCGCTCGGCCTCGACCGCCTCGAACAACGAGTCGAGGTCCTCGCAGACTGCTGCGATCTCGAAGTCGTCTCGAGTCGCCAGCAGGCCTCGCAGGGCCTCGCGGACGAGGTAGTTGTCTTCGGCGAGCACGAGCCGGATCGGCACGTGCTGAGGATACGGCGGTGACGTCTCCTTCTCCACAAGCGTCCGACAGTGGACGGCTCGCTGATGTGCCGCTCGTCCTCATCGTCGACGACAACGAGAAGAACAGGAAGCTCGCCCGAGACGTGCTCCGAGCGGCCGGCCTCCGCACGCTCGAAGCCGCCCGCGGGGAAGAGGCGATCACCCTCGCAACCGAGCACCGGCCGGACGTCGTCCTGCTGGACCTGCGGCTACCGGACATGAACGGGACGGATGTCGCACGCGAGCTCCGCCGCGGGGCAGAGACTCGACGGATACCCATCGTTGCCCTCAGTGCCTCGACATTCGCCTGGAGCAGCGACCACCTACTGGCGGCGGGCTTCGATGGCTATCTCCAGAAGCCGATCGACGTATGCGCGTTCCCGGACCAGGTGCGCGACTTCTGCAAACAGCGCAGCTGAGCCCAGCCGCCCAAGGGGGGTGCTAGCACCCCCCGCACCAGCCAGGGGGCACGGTAGGCGCGTGCGTTGCCGGCTGTCACGGTCTAGACGGACACCGCCGACCCTGTGAAGATCGCCATCTGCGGCCTTCCCGGCCGAGCTGGGACTGAAAAGGAGGATGTCGAGAATGCGGAAACTGTTGATCGGAGGCGCACTCGTCGCCCTGGTAGTCGCCCTATCGGCCTGCGGAGGCTCGAGCGCGAGCTCCGCGTCCGAACAGGCCCAGCAGCGGCAGCTCGACGTTTACGCGATCAGTCAGATCGAGAGACAGTTCCACGAGTCGACTTCCACGAAGGACATCGAGGAGATGATGAGCCTCTGGACCGACAACGCGACTTTCACGTACGGCGCCGGGCAGACGGCGACGGGGAAGGACGAGATCCGCCAGGTCTGGCTGAACTCGCCCGGATGGAAGCCTGGGGTTCACTGGCTTGCGGATCACCCCGCCTACAAGCTCCGGGTGACAGTCAACGGTGACCGGGGCACGCTCCACTTCGAGTGCCACTTCATCGACGTCGACAGCGGAGACGTGGCAGCGATCACGGCAGGGGACTTCGACGTCGCGAGGATCGGCGGTCGCTGGCTGATCACCAAGATGGTCGGAAGCACCGCTGAGCTCGTGATCTGAGCGCAGCGGGAACGGAAATGCCGCAGCAGGGGGACACAGCAGGCGAGGCGAAGCGGCGGCGGCTGAGCCGAGCGGACAATCCGCTCGTCCGGGCGGTTGCCCGTTTGCCGGCCCGGGTGCACGTCAAGTTGCTCGTCGCCTTCGTGGGGACTGCCTTGCTCGTGGTGGGGGTCGGCCTTCTCGGGCTTCGCCTCCTCGGGCAGGCGAACGAGCGGGTCGAGACCATCGGAACGCTTCAGGACCGGGCATTTGGCTACGGCAAGCTCCGGAGCGACGCCCTGCACGTCCGCCTGCTGCTCTCGGACAACGTCGCCGGTGACTTCGTCGAGTCGCTGGGGGCGAAAGACCTCACCACCGGTCCGGGCACCCTGGCCGTGGATCAGGCGATCGCGAACGCGGTCGCCGAGATCCCGTCGACGACCTTCCCCGACATTCTCGGGTTCGTGCCTCCTCCAGAGGACGAGCGCTTCCTCCGCAGGATCCGGGGAACAGCGACAGAGCTCTCGACAGTGATGCAGGAGATCATCCGGTTTCCGCCTGGCGAGGTGCCGGCGTCGCTACGCACCAGATCTGAGCGGCTCGCCGTCGACCTCAATCAGCTCGCCACCGAGCTCGCAAATGCTTCGGCGGCGCGGAGCGACGCCTTGATCGCACAGAGCGCAAGCGCCTACGCGAGCTCGCGGAACCTTTTCGTCGGAGTGGCCGCGGGAGCCATCGTCCTTGCGCTCCTGCTCGGGTTCGTCCTGTCGTGGTCTTTGATCGGGCCGATCCAGCGGATCGACTCCCGGCTGGCCGCCATTGCGTCCGGAGACTTCTCAGGGCATGTGGACGTCGCCAACCGCGACGAGCTGGGTGCGCTCGCGGTCAACGTGAACCGGATGAACGACGAGCTGCAGCGCCTCTACAAGGAGGTGGAGACCGCCAGCAAACACAAGTCGGAGTTCCTGGCCAACATGTCGCACGAGCTCCGGACTCCGCTGAACGCGATCATCGGATTCTCCCAGGTGCTCCGCGAGGGGATCTCCGGCGAGGTCAATGCAAAGCAGCATGAGTATTTGGACGACATCCTCACGTCGGCGAACCACCTCCTGGCGCTCATCAACGACGTTCTCGACCTGTCCAAGGTCGAGGCGGGCCAGGTCGAGCTGCAGATCGCACGGTTCTCGCTTCAGGACGCGCTCGAGCGCGGCGTCTCGATGGTGCGCGAGCAAGCAACGCAGGATGGAGTTCAGGTGACACTGCACGCGAACGGCAGCCTCGACGTCGTCATGGGAGACGAGCGCCGCATCAGACAGGTGATCTTCAACCTTCTCTCGAACGCCGTGAAGTTCGCGCCGGCGGGCGGGCAGGTCGATGTCGATGCGACCCGGTTCAACGGCGAGGTCACGGTCTCCGTCGCCGACACCGGGCCGGGTATCGCCGCCGAGGATCTGGATCGGATCTTCGAGCAGTTTCAGCAGACAGAGGTCGGTGCCAGCCAACCCGAGGGCACCGGGCTCGGGCTCGCGCTGTCGAAGCGCTTCGTGGAGATGCACGGCGGGCGCATCTGGTGTGAGAGCGAGCTCGGCAAGGGAAGCAGGTTCGTCTTCACGCTTCCCGCCGGAACGACCTAGGCGATGTCGGCGGGCGCCCAGATCCTGGTCGTGGAGGACAACGAGAAGAACATGAAGCTCTTCCGTGACGTTCTCCTGGCGGCGGGTTACCGCACGCTGGAGGCGACCACGGGCGGCGAGGCGGTCGCGCTCGCCCTCGAGCACTCTCCCGATCTCGTGCTCATGGACATCCAGCTCCCGGACATCGACGGTGTCGAGGCGCTCGGCCGGCTGCGGGCCGACGGCCGCACCGCATCCGTGCCGGTTCTCGCCCTCACCGCACAGGCGATGGAAGGGGACCGCGAACGGTTCCTCGCTGCCGGCTTCGACGGCTACATCTCCAAGCCGGTGAACGTCGCCGACTTCGTGTCCACGGTGAAGCGCTACTGCGAGAGCCACTCGCGTAGTACCAGCTAGGAGAGGTCCTCCTGGATCATCTTCGGCGAGGCGTGGATACAGATGATGTCCAGCCGCTCCTTGCCGACGTTCTTGAACATATGCGGGGTGTTCGGGCCGACGACGGCGATGTCGCCGGCGCCGGCCTCGAACTGATGCCGGTCGATCGTGATGAGCGCCTTGCCGCTGCGCACGATCCAGGTCTCGGAGTAGGGATGTCGGTGCAGATCCGGCCCCTCGCCGGGCTGGTTGTAGACGAGGAAGAAGGAGACGCCTGAGCCGTACTCCTCTCCCTCGAAGGTCAGAGTCCCGCGAGTGCTGCGCTCGATCTCTCCGTTCGGAATGACGCGGTACACGGCTACCCGGCGAGCTGCGCCATCCGGATCTGGTTCCCGGACGGATCCCGGAAGCCGGCGTCGCGGCCGTACGGCTGGTCGGTCGGCTCCTGCGAGAACTCGACTCCGCGATCCTTGAGCTCCTCGTAGGTCGCATCGACGTCGTCCGCGGCGAAGAAGAGCCCGCCCGCGGCGCCCTTGGCCATGAGGTCCTTCAGCTTCGCGGCGGTCTCCTCGTCGAAGACCGGCGGCCCGGGAACGGCGAGGAGCGTCAGCGAGACGTCCTCCTGCCCGGGGACGCCGACCGCGATCCAGCGGAAGTTGCCCATCTCTGGGACGACGACGTCGGACCGCACCTCGAGGCCGAGCTTCTCGGTGTAGAAGGCGAGAGCCTCGTCCTGGTCGTGCACCCAGACGCCCGCGTGTGTGAGTCCCTTGATCATCGTGTCCTCCTGGTTCGTTGGTGGACTGAAGCTATCCGCGGCCGGAGGCTCTGTCTTCTCGAAAACTGCTGTTCGGCCGCGACCAGGCGAGGAGGACGCAGGTCGGGACGCGCGCCTGGCGCGAAGCGGGCGGATAGGAGGCCCTGTAGGCCGTCGGCGTCAGGCCGAAAGCGCGCTTGAAGCTCGTCGTGAAGGAGCCCACGCTGGCGAGCCCGACTGCAAAGCAGATCTCGGCCACCGACCGGTCGGTGTTGCGGAGGAGCTCCGCCGCCCGCTCCAGCCGTCTGGTCAGGAGGTACTGGTGCGGCGTCTCGCCGAAGGTGCGCTTGAACTCCCGGCTGAAGTGAGCAGGCGAGAGCCGGGCGGCACGCGCGAGCACGGGGACCTCGAGCGGCTCGCGGTAGCGGGCGTCCATCAGGTCCTTCGCGCGCAGCAGATGCCGCGCGGGCGGGACCGGCGTGATCGTCACTTCGGCCTGTAGACGAGGACGAGCACGCCGTCTTCGCCGACCGGCCGGGACTCGACGAGCTCGAGCGCGTTGGTCGCGCCGGCGTCACCGAAGGCCTGCAGTCCCTTCCCCAGGACGATCGGGAAGACCATGAGGCGGAGCTCGTCCACGAGCCCTTGCGCGACGAGCTCGTCCACGAGGTGCCGGCTCCCATTGACGAGGATGACGCCCTCGTTCTCCTCCTTCACCCTCGCGAGGTCATCCGTGCCGATCACGGTCGAGTTCGTCCATTCCGGGTCCGAGAGCGTCGAGGAGACGACGTACTTCGGCATCGTGTTGAACTTGTCGGCGAAGTCGCCTTCGCGGCTCGGCCAGGCGGCGGCGAACCCCTCGTAGGTCTTCCGGCCGAGGAGGAGCGCCGAGCTCTCCATCAACTCGTCGAGCTTGAACTGGTTGCCGTCCTCGCCGCGGTCGAACTGAAAGGCCCAGCCGCCGCGCTCGAAGCCCTCGGAGCCGCCGGGATCCTCGATGACACCGTCCACGGTCACGAACTGGGAGACGACGATCCGGCCCATCGCTAGTGGGTGGAGATGAACACGTTCTTCAGCTCGGTGTAGTGCTCGAGAGCGAAGGGGCCGAGCTCGCGGCCGACGCCGGACTGCTTGAAGCCGCCGAACGGCGTCGTGACGCGCACCGAGCTGTTCGAGTTGACGGAGAGGTTGCCCGTCTCCAGAGCTCTGGCCACGCGCAGTGCGCGGGCGCCGTCCCGGGTCCAGATCGAGCCGGAGAGCCCGTAGACCGTGTCGTTCGCGATCCTGATCGCCTCGGCCTCGTCTTCGAAGGGAATGACGGCGACAACCGGCCCGAAGATCTCCTCGCGCGCAGCGCGATCGTCATTCGAAGCGGGGGCGAGAACCGTGGGCGGAAACCAGAAACCGGGCCCGTCTGGCGCGGAGCCGCGAAAGGCGACGGCGTCCTCGTCCACGTAGGAGGCGACCTTCTCGCGATGGTCGGCCGAGATGAGCGGCCCCATCTGCGTGGCGTCGTCGAGCGGGTCGCCGACCTGCAGCGCCTTCACCGCGCGCTCGAGCGCCTCGAGGAACCGGTCGACCGCAGAGCGCTCGACGAGGATCCGCGAGCGGGCACAGCAGTCCTGGCCCGCGTTGCCGAACACTGCGAGCGGCGCCAGCTCGGCCGCCTGCTCGAGGTCCGCGTCCGCGAAGACCACGTTGGCGGACTTGCCGCCGAGCTCCAGCGTCACGCGCTTGATCGACTGGGAGGCGAGCTCGCCGACGCGTCGGCCGATCTCGGTCGAGCCGGTAAAGGCGACCTTGGCCACATCGGGGTGCTCGACGATGCGCTCACCGACCGTCCTCCCCGGACCGTTGACGACGTTCAGCACGCCCTCCGGGATCCCCGCCTCGAGCGCGAGCTTCCCGAGCTCGATCGCGGTCAGCGGCGTCAGCTCCGCGGGCTTGAGAACGATCGTGTTGCCCGCGGCCAGGGCCGGCCCGACCTTCCAGCTCGCGATCGGGAGCGGAAAGTTCCACGGCGTGATCAGCCCGACGACGCCGAGCGGCTCTCTGAAGGTGACGTCCACGCCGCCCGCCACGGGAATCTGCGCGCCGAGCAGCCGCTCGGGCGCCCCCGCGTAGTAGTCGAAGACGTCGACGACGCTCCCGACCTCCCCGCGCGCATCCGAGATCGGCTTGCCCACGTTGCGGGCCTCGAGCTGTGCGAGCTCTTCGACCCTCTCCTCGAGCGCCCGGGCCAGGCGGCGAAGGAGCTTCGCGCGATCGCCGGGAGTGACCGCTTTCCACGCGGGGAAGGCGGCCTTCGCGCGGGCGACCGCCTCGTCTGCCTCGTCCACTCCAGCGCGCGGCAGCTCGGCGAGCATCTGCTCGGTCGCGGGCTCGAAAACCTGCATGGTTTCTGTGCTCACGGCCATTTCGGCGAGCCTATCAGGGGTCTAGACGTCCGGAGGCGCAGGCGCCGCCCGGGCCCCGCGAGCCGCTCCGGCGCTCGCGATCACCACGAGCGCGATCGCCGTGATCGCCCGAACGCCGATGCGCTCGCCGAGGACGACGAATCCGACGAGAGCGCCAATCGCCGGCTCCAGGCTCATGAGGACGCCGAAGACATGCGCCGGCATACGCCGGAGCGCCTCGAGCTCGAGCGACCAGGGCAGCGCCGCCGACAGCACGGCGACCGCGAAAGCGGCGGCGAGGAGCTCCGGCTCGAGCAACGCCGAGCCCGCGCTCGCGATCCCGAATGGAAGCGAGACGGCCGCGCCGACCGCCATTGCCAGCACGAGGCCCGTCGGCCCCGTGAACGCGCGGCCCACGTGGATGCTGAGCGTGATGTAGGCGGCCCAGAGCACGCCCGCCCCGAGGGCGAACGCGACGCCGACCGCGTCCAGTCCCTCCCCGATCCCGGGAGCCAGGAGCGCGATCCCGGATGCCGCCATCGCCACCCAGAGGAAGTCGCTCGACCGCCGAGAGCCGACGAGCGCCACACCCAGCGGGCCGACGAACTCGAGGGTGACCGCGATCCCGAGCGGGATCCGATCGATCGCCTGGTAGAAGCAGAAGTTCATCGTCACGAGCGTGAGCCCGAACGCGAGCGCCAGCTGGAGCTCGCGCGAGGAGCGGTTGCGTACCCGGGGGCGGAAGAGGAGGCCGAGGAGGAGCCCGCCAAAGACCAGGCGCAGCATCACGAGACCGGTCGGCGTCAGTTCGTCGAAGAGCGACTTTGCGATCGCGGCGCCGAGCTGGACCGACGACACGCCCGCCACCACGAGCCACGGCGCCGGGATCCGGTCGAGATCAACCGCGCGGCTGCGGTTCACGGACCTGAGCCATCCCGGCTCGGACGACCGGAGCGGAAGGCTCGGCCGGGCAGCCGGCGTCGCCCTCGCAGCAGCCGATCTTGAACCGGCAGCGCGGGCACTGCCAGGTCTGGTGCCGCCACTCCATCGGAGCGCCGCAGCGGAGGCAGCTCTCGGTCACGACCGCGAAGTTTGGCCCAGCACCAGGACGGTCTGAGCAACCTGGGGCGGCGGTCGCAAACGGAGACGAGCGAGCAGGCCCGAGACAGTACGAGTGGTACGGCGAGGGACTGCGAGAGCAGTCTCCTGCACGCGAGCGTCGTCAGGCGGTGGGCGGAGCCGGGCTTTGCCCGGCGAGAGACGCCGCCGTCCAGGCTGCTCAGGCTAGGCAACTTTCTCGAGAGCCGGAGACTCCGACTCCTCGAGCAAGTCGAGCACGGCTTCCTCGACCGCGCCCTGCGTCGCCGGCTCGCCGAAGGCGACGTCGCCGAGACCCTCGAGCGCCCCGCCGATCGTGATGCCGTCGCGATAGCGGTCGAAGACGCGCGGGTCGATGTAAGAGGCGCGGCACACGGCCGGCGTGTTGCCCAGGTAGTACGCGACTTCCTTCACCGCGCGCGCAATCGCTCGTTCCCGAGCGGTCTTCGACCCGGCCGCACCTCCGGAGACCGCCAGCCCGACCGCTGCCAGCACGGTTCCGTGCCAGGTGCGGAAGTCCTTGGCCGAGAAGTCCTCCCCCGCGAGCGTCTTGATGTAGTCGTTGATGTGATCGGAGCGGACGTCTACCCAGGCACGGCCGTTCTTGTAGGCGAGCAGCTCGCGGCCGCCGCGCCGCTCCTTCAGCTTCTTCACCACCGCGTAGACCTTGGGGTCGACCACTGACTGGAGCCGTTGCTTGCCGCTCTTGGCGACGTAGTCGAAGACGAGCAGGCCGTTCGGCCCGAGGGTCACGTGCCGCTTCTGCATCGTCGCAAGGCCGTAGGTGCGGTTCTGCTCGGCGTAGTCCTCGGTTCCGACGCGGAAGAAGCCGCGGTCGAGGAGCCGCACCGAGCAGGCGAGCACGCGCTCCCGCGTGAGCCCGGTCTCGGCGAGGTGCTTCTCCGCAGTGCGGCGGATCCGGGGGAGCGCGCGCGCAAAGCGCAGCATCTCGTCGAACTTCTCCTGATCCCTCCGGGCGCGCCACTGAGCATGGTAGAGGTACTGCCGCCTGCCGGCCGCGTCGACGCCGACGGCCTGGATGTGTCCGAAGGGATAGGAGCAGATCCACACGTCTTTCCAGGCCGGAGGAATGACGAGCGCCCGAATGCGCGCGAGAACCTCCTCGTCCTCG
>JAICVP010000196.1 GCA_025935275.1 Thermoleophilia bacterium | reverse complement strand
CAACCTCGAGGGCTCGGACGGATCGCTCACGGCGGTCACCGGAGATCAGCGCATCAAGCTGGACTCCGATGCGCTCGGCGCGCGCCCCGCCCTTCGCGCCTTCGAGGGCAAGCGGGTCGTGCTCGGCAGTCGCCCGGAGCATCTCGAGGATGCAGCGCTCGACTCCGATGCACCCGCCGACCGGCGGCTCAAGGGAACCGTCGAGCTGACCGAGGCACTCGGCTCCGAGGTCATGGTGCACTTCGGGGTCGACGCACCTCCGGCGGTGACGGAGGACGTCAAGGAGCTCGCCCAGGACCTCGGCGACGAGCGCAAGGCCTCGGAGGAACCGACCGAGGGTCAGCACACGACCATGGTCGGGCGTTTCAACGCCCGCTCGCAGGTGAAGGAAGGGGAGACCGTCGAGGTGACGGTCGATACCCGCTCGCTGCACTTCTTCGATCCGGAGACGGGTCTGGGTATCTACGACAATGATCAAACGAAGGGAGCGTGATGAGGCGCCGATTCTCAGCATTCGGAGCCTTCGTCGTCGTCGCCCTTCTCGCCGCAGCCTGTGGCGGGGGGAACGGAGAGACGACCGGCGGAGCCACAGGAACAGGAGGAACAGGAGGCGGTGCCTCGGGCAGCGTCTCGGTGATGGCGGTCTGGACGGGTGCCGAGCAGGAGGCCTTCCAGGCGGTCCTCGACGGGTTCACGGAGCAGAACCCCGACGTGAAGGTCAACTACACCGCGGCGGGCGACCAGCTCCCGACGCAGCTCTCGACGGCAGTGCAGGGCGGTAACCCGCCCGACATCGCCGCGCTGCCTCAGCCTGGCCTGATGGCGGACTTCGTGAAGAAGAACGCGCTCCAGCCGCTCGACTTCGCCTCGAGCGACATCTCGGACAACTTCGGCCAGTCCGTGGTCGATATCGGCACCGTGGACGGCAAGCTCTACGGCTTCCTTTTCAAGGCGGCCAACAAGTCACTCGTCTGGTACAACGTCCAGTCCTATTCGGATGCGGGCGTCGATCCGGCCGAGGATTGGGAGACCTGGATCAAGAACGGTGACACCCTGGCCTCGTCGGGTGTCGCTCCGTACTCCATCGGTGGCGCCGACGGTTGGACGCTCACCGACCTCTTCGAGAACATCTATCTCCGCTCGGCCGGGCCGGAGAAGTACGACCAGCTCGCCACGCACGAGATCCCGTGGACGGACCAGTCCGTGAAGGACGCGCTCACGCTCATGGCCGACGTGCTCAAGTCGGATCAGATCGCCGGCGGCACGGAGGGCGCGCTCCAGACCGACTTCCCCACCTCGGTCACGAACGTCTTCACGGATCCGCCGAAGGCGGCCCAGGTGATGGAGGGCGACTTCGTCGGCGGCGTCATCACCGACTCGACGAAGGCCGAGGCCGGAAGCGGGTTCGACGTGTTCGCCTTTCCGTCCATCAACGACTCGCCTCAGGTGGTCGTGGGCGGCGGCGACACCGTGGTCATGTTCAAAGACAGCCCGGCGGCCGAGGCGCTCATCAAGTACCTCGCCACGCCCGAGGCGGCTCAGATCTGGGCCGAGAAGGGCGGTTTCGCCACCCTGAACAAGAACATGGACACGAGCGTCTATCCGGACGACATCACGAAGACGACGGCGGGCGCGCTGGCCGACGTCGAGACGTTCCGGTTCGACCTCTCCGACCTCCAGCCGGCCGAGTTCGGCGGCACCGTCGGCCAGGGTCTCTTCAAGCTCTTCCAGGACTTCTTGAAGAACCCCGACGACGTCGACGGGATCGCTCAGCAGATGGAGGACGCCGCGAAGAAGGCCTACGGCTAGGAAAGCCGGGCCGAGGACGGCGTGAGCGGAGCAGGAAGCATCACGGCGGAGCCGCCCCCCGCGGCGGCTCCGCCCCCTTCTCGCGACAGTGTGTGGAGCAGGTACGGGGTCGCGTTCCTCTTCCTGCTGCCCGCGATCATCTTCCTCGGCGTCTGGGTCATCTACCCGGCGATCTACACGTTCTTCCGGAGCTTCTTCGGCCAGTCCGGGTTCGACAACTTCGTCGGGATCGACAACTACAAGGCGCTGTTCACGAGCGACCTGCTCGTCACGGCGATCAAGAACAACGCCATCTGGGTCGCTGTCGTACCCGCGTTCGTGACGGCGGTCGGCCTCATCTTCGCCGTCCTCACCGAGCGCGTCAGCTGGTCGGTCGCCTTCAAGACGGCGGTCTTCATGCCGATGGCGATCAGCGCCTTCGCCGCCGGAGTGATCTGGCGGATCATGGACCAGCAGGACCCGAACCTGGGCGCCATCAACGCCTCGATCGCGGTCGTGAAGGACGCGATCAACCCACCGGGCGTCCTCTCGGACGCCAAGCCGTCGAGCGACAACCTTCAGGGAACGCCGAGCGGCGGCATCACGCTCCAGAACCCGGTTCAACCGGGCGACGTCGCGAAGCTCGGGCTCACCGGCATTCCGCCGACCGAGGTGCCGTCCAGCGCGGTGCAGGCGGTCATGCCGGAGCCGCTCCAGGGCGGGATCAACGGCGTCGTCTGGCGGGACTTCAAGCCGGGCGGCGGTAATCCCAACGAGGTGGAGCAGGACGAGCTCGGCCTCCCGGATGTCGACCTGGCGCTCTTCGATTCGAACGGAGACCAGGTCGCGACGACGACGAGCGCCGACGACGGCACCTTCTCGTTCGACGGCCTGGAGCAGGGGAACTACCGGGTCGGCATCGCTGCGTCGACGTTCTCGACCCCGTTCGAGGGAGTGGCGTGGCTCGGCGAGAAGCTCATCACGCCCTCGCTCCTCATCGCCTACATCTGGATCTGGGCGGGGTTCTCCATGGTCGTCATCGCGGCGGGCCTCGCGGCGATCTCGCGCGAGACGCTCGAGGCGGCGCGGACGGACGGCGCGAACGAGTGGCAGGTCTTCCGGCGCGTGACGGTGCCGCAGCTCCTGCCGGTCCTCTCGGTCGTCTTCGTGACCATGCTGATCAACGTGCTCAAAGTCTTCGACATCGTCGTCTCGCTCGCGCCGGGGTCCGTGCAGGACGACGCCAACGTGATCGCGCTCGCCATGTGGAGGACGTCGTTCGGCGGCGCGAACAACTTCGGGCTCGGCTCGGCGATCGCGGTCTTCCTCTTCATCCTCGTGATCCCGATCCTCCTGCTGAACGTCCGTAACTTCCGGAGGGAAGCGTGACCGCGGCGACCGCGACGAGGGAAGGCCGGGCGCCGGTCGTCGAGGAGCCGATGTCGGCGAAGGTGCTCCGCGTCCTCGGCAGGGCTCCGATCCACGTCCTCCTCGTGGTCGTCGGGCTCCTCTGGCTCGTTCCGACGCTCGGGCTTCTGATCACGTCGCTGATCGCGCCGGAGAACTTCGCCGACGGCGGCTGGTGGCGCGTGTTCACGCAACCGAGCCTCCTGACCTTCGAGAACTATCAGAGCCTCTGGGACACGCAGGCGATTCGCGACTCGCTCCTGACCACGGTCTGGATTTCCATCGGCGGCACGCTCCTGCCGATCCTCGTCGCCGCGCTCGCCGGCTACGCGTTTGCGTGGCTCGACTTCCCGGGCCGCGACTGGCTCTTCATCGGCGTGGTCGCTCTGCTCGTCGTGCCGCTGCAGATGGCCCTCATCCCGATCTTCACGCTCTACAACAAGGTCGGGATCTTCGACACGATCGTCAGCCTGATCCTCTTCCACACCGCCTTCGGCCTCCCCTTCGCGATCTTCCTCCTGCGCAACTTCTTCATCGGGATACCCAAGGAGCTTCTGGAAGCCGCGCGCATCGACGGCGCCTCGGAGATCCGCATCTTCCTGCGCCTGATCCTCCCGCTCGGTCTGCCTGCGATCGCCTCGCTCGCGATCTTCCAGTTCCTCTGGACGTGGAACGACCTGCTCGTCGCGTTGACGTTCGGGCGCGAGACGCAGCCGATCACGGTGGCGATCTTCTCTCAGCTGCGCCAGTTCGGATCGAACATCGAGCTCATCGCCCCGGCGTCATTCGTCTCGCTGGTCATCCCGCTGGCGGTCTTCTTCGCCTTCCAGCGCTACTTCGTCCAGGGGCTCCTCGCCGGCTCGGTGAAATGACGCTCGACGGGCTCGCCGCCCGGAGTGTCGCCGTCATCCGGGCGCACCAAGCGCCGTCGGGCGCGTACCTCGCAGCTCCCTTCCCGCCGCCCTATCGGAACGCCTGGTTTCGAGACGGCGCCTTCGTCGCGGACGCGATGAGCCAGGCGGGCGAGGGGGCGAGCGCGGAGGCGTTCTTCTCGTGGAGTGCCACCGT
>JAICVP010000372.1 GCA_025935275.1 Thermoleophilia bacterium | reverse complement strand
TTCTGCGGGACGTCCTCGGAGAAGAAGTAGTCGTAGGTGCCGAGCGTCCGCCGCTCGTCGATCGGGAACCACGCCCCGGCGTTCATGTTCGGCGGCCCGGGGATGATGTCGACGGTGAAGTTCGGAAAGACGAAGACCGACGTGCTGCGGTCGATCTCCCCGGTCGGGTCGTAGGGCGCAGCCTTCCTGCCCTCGAGCACCGAGGAGCGCACCGGGCCCTTCTGCGTGGAGACGTAGCCGGAGGAAGCGAGCGAATACTCGTCCGGGTCGACGTTGATCACCGACGAGAAGCCCGGATGGGCGACCGGGCAGTGGTAGCACTCGAGGTAGTTCTCGACCGCGATCTTCCAGTTCGCCTCGATGACGAACTCGCCGCGGTGGTGGAACTTGAGGCTGTCGAGATCGATGCCGGTCTCCGCGACGGTCTCCGGCAGGACGCCCAGCGTCTCGCCGAGCGAATCGGCCTCGAGGTCCACGTTGACGAAGATGAACGGGCCCCACGTGTCCACCTGTACGGGGAAGAGGGAGTAGTTGTCGGCGTCGAAGCCGGGCTCGCGCTCGGAGCGCGGCGCCTTGAGGAGGCAGCCGTCGAGCCCGTACGTCCAGGCGTGGTACGGGCACTGCAAGGTCTCGCGGTGGCCCGATCCCTGCATGACGACGTGCCCACGGTGGCGGCAGACGTTCACGAAGCCCTTGAGCTCGCCGTCCTTGTCCCGGACGAGCACCACCGGGATGTTCCCGGCCTTGGTGGCGAAGTAGTCGCCCGGCTCGGCCACCTGGTCCTTGACACAGGCGTACTGCCACGTGTGCTTGAAGATCCGCTCGCGCTCGAGCGCGAGGATGGCGCTGTCGGAATACCAGCCCGCCGGCAGTGTGTAGCCGGCCTCGAGTCGCTCGCCGATCTCGCTGAACATCTTCCCAGCATATCCCGCCGCTCAGGCGGCTCAGGTTTCCAGCGGCTCCCAGTCGGGCTCGAACGGCTTGCCGGCCACGCCGCCGATCATGAGCACGAGCGTGGGCGTCTCCAGGGCGACTCCCGCCCTCTGCACCTCGGGCTGGAGGAAGAGGAGCTCACCCGGGCCGAGCTCGATCTCCTCGCCGTCGCAGGTGAAGCGCACGCGTCCTTCGACGACCGCGTAGAGCTCCTGCTGCCCACCGAAGGCGGTCTCCTCGTGCGGGACCACGACCTCCTGGCCCTCCTCGCCGTGGCAGGCGTTGACGCCGAAGCCCTCGATTCCGAACTGCTCGCGGACCGAGTGCCAGCGAGCCGCGTAGCCCTCGTCCTGCGTCCACTCCTTCCAGTAGTCGGGGCCTGCGGCGAGCCCGGCTGCCGGGATGTCCCGGATCCGGCCGGTCGCCCAGCGCTCAGTCGACATAGGGCTCCACTCCGCGCTTGAGCATGCCGCGGGCGAGGATCAGGCGCTGGATCTCGCTGGTCCCCTCCCAGATCCGATCGACGCGGACCTCGCGCCAGAAGCGGGCGACCGGATTCTCGGTCATGTAGCCGCGGCCGCCGAGGATCTGGAGCGAGCGGTCGACAATGCGGCCCGCCGCCTCGGAGGCGAAGAGCTTGGCTGCGGCGACCTTCCCGTGGACCACCTTGCGGTCCTCGTAGGCGTCGAACGCATGGG
>JAICVP010000054.1 GCA_025935275.1 Thermoleophilia bacterium | reverse complement strand
CGATCTGCTGCTCTTCCAGGACGGCGTCGATCACGAGGCTTTCCGCTGCCCTCGCTGCGGCCGGGTCGCCGTCGGAGGGGGGACGTGTCCGCTCGACGGCACCAGCATGGTGGTTTCCAGCGACGGGCTCGATCTTGCGGTGCACCAGACCCTCCTGCACGGAGGCCGTGTCTGGGCCGTGCAGCATCGCCAGGATCTCGGGCCGGTCGAGGGCATCGGCGCCCTTCTTCGGTACTAGGCCGTCCCTAGGCTGCATCGAGCGCCCGGGGGAGCTCCTGCATGGACTCTCCCTCTGAGGGCTCGAGCTCGCTGTCGGCCGCTCGCTCGAGCTTGGTCTCGAAGCGGCCGAGGCGCTTCTCGGCTTCTGCGTACTTCGACTGCGCACGGCCGATGTGCGTCCCGACGAGCTCGAAGTCGTCCTTGAAGCGCGAGAAGTCCTTGCCGAGCTGGGCGCAGTAGGCCATGACCTCCTTCGCGTGCTCCTCGATCTGCAGGCCCTTGAAACCAAGAAGGATCACGAGGAGATACGCGTGCAGCGTCGAGGGCGAGACCGGAATCACCTTGCGCTCGAGCGCGTAGCCGAGCGGCCCTGTCTCGCCGCCGAGGCGGTTGCAGACGAGCTCGTAGTACACGGCCTCGGCCGGCAGATACATCAGGGCGAACTCGTAGGTGCCCTCGTCCGGGCGGATGTACTTGTCCGCGATCGCATCGACGTGCGCCTTGACGTCGCGCACGAACTGCTTCGAGTGCAGCTCGCGCTCTGCGTCGTCCTCGGCCTCGATCAGTCGCGAGTAGTTGTCCAGCGGGAACTTGGCGTCGACGGGAACGAGCGACCGGTCGAGGTGGATGACGGCGTCGACCCGCTCGCCGTTTCGGAACCCGTACTGGAGCTCGTACTTGTCACGGGGGAAGGTATCGGCGAGCAGGTTGCCCAGGAGAAGCTCGCCGAAACCGCCCCGCGCCTTCGGCGGACGCAGCGCCTGCTCGAGCCGCGCGAGGTCCTTCGCGCGGTCGAGCATCTGCGTGTTCGTCTCGCCGATCTTTCCGAGTTGCTGATGAATGGCCGTCGCCGTGCGGGCCGCGCTCTCGAGGCGGTGGTCGACCCGCCGGTCGAGCTCGCCGAGCCGGCGGTCCATCGTCTCGACGACGTTGGCCAGGCGCCGGTCGACGTCCGCGTTCCGCTCGGAGAGCTGTGCGGAGAGGTCCTGGCCCGATGCCGCGCGCAGGTCGGTGAGCTCCTTCTTGAGCCAGAGGGCGAGCGCCGCGAGGGCGGCCAGGACGACGATGGAGACGACCACGATCATGGACCGACAAACGCTAGGGATCCCGTCGGACGGCAGCCCCGGAAAAGACGAGAGGCGGCCGGGAAGCCGCCTCTCTCGCTACGAAAGCTCGTCGCGCGGATGCTCGCCGGGCGGATGGTCGTGCCCCGCGTGCGGATCGTCCTCGGCGGCCGCGGGAGCGTGGTCTTCGACGCTCGCCGTCGGCGCGGCGGACGCTTCGCCTTCGTCCTGCTTGTCTCGGCCGAGCAGCTTGTCCAGCCAACCCATGAGGGGTCCTCCTCCTTCGTCTGGATACGCCGCAGAATACGTGTCTTTAAACGCCAAATCCGGCGAGCCCGAGGGCTTACCGGATCTGGCTCGCGCAGCGTACTGCCCCCGCGATCCGCCCGTCAAGGACGCTCTGGAGGAAAACGTTCGCAAAGAGCACACTTTTTTGGTTCGACACTGTCTCACATAGGTCCGAACACACGTTCTATGATGACCGGAGCCTGAACTAGGCTCGTCGTCCCCCAATGGATGCCTTCTTCGGACCCGCTGGCCGGTTGTCCGGCGCGCTCGCCGGCTTCGAGCCGCGGCCGGAGCAGGAGGCTCTCGCCAACGAAGTTGCGGACGCGCTCGAGAGCCGCGACCACCTGGTCGCCGAGGCCGGCACCGGCACGGGGAAGAGCCTTGCCTATCTCGTCCCGGCGCTCGTCTCCGGCCAGCGGGTGGTCGTCGCCACTGCGACGAAGGCCCTGCAGGAGCAGCTCCTGACGAAGGATGTGCCTGCCGCGGCGAAGGCGCTGGGTCGTCCGGTGCGGGTCGTCGTCCTCACGGGGCGCCAGAACTACCTCTGCCGCAAGAGCCTGCAGGGGGTCGACCAGCTCGGCGGGCTCTTCCGCACGGCCGAGGACGCGGCGGACTTCGAGCGGCTGCGGGACTGGATCGAGACGACGGACACCGGCGACCGCGCGGAGCTCGAGTTCGAGCCCTCGAACACGCTCTGGGCCGAGCTCTCCGTGGGTGCCGAGCGCTGCGCGGGGCGGCGGTGCCCGCTCGTCAGGAGCTGCTTCGCCGAAAAGGCGCGGGAGCGCGCCGGCGAGGCGGAGCTCGTCATCGTCAACCACGCCCTGTACTTCGCCGACCTCGCTCTCCGCACGCGCTCCGACGGCGCGGCGGTCCTTCCGGAGCACGATGCGGTCGTCTTCGACGAGGCTCACCGCTTGGAAGACGCCGCCGCCGCGTGGTTCGGCGGCCGCATCTCCCTGGCGCGGCTCCGACAGCTCGAGCGCGATGTCGAGCGCTTCTGCCGCGAGGAAAGCCGGACACCGCCGTCGCGCCCCCTCGCCGAGGTCGACCGGGCGGGCGAGCGGCTCATCGGCGCCTTCGACCCCGGCTCCGGGCGGCGACGTCTCACCGCGGCCGACCAGGCCGAGCTCGAGGAACACGGCCTCGTGCTCGCGGCGGCGCTCGAGGCGCTCGCCGCCGTGCTCGCGGGCACCGGGGAGGACGGAGACGCGCTCGCGAAGCGCAGCCTGGTCGCCGCCGAGGACGTGGAGAGCTGTCTGGCGCTCGATGACCCCGACCGCGTGTCGTGGGCCGAGCCGGGGACCGTCGCGTGGGCGCCCGTGGACGTGTCGGGGCTCCTGCGCGAGAGCCTCTGGGAAAGCGAGACAACGGCCATTCTGGTCTCCGCCACGCTCGATCCTCGTTTCGTCCGGCGGCGGCTCGGGCTCGACGACGCGCGCGAGCTCGTCCTCGCCTCGCCGTTCGACTACCGCGACCAGGCGCTCGTCTACGTCCCGACGCGCGTCCCCGAGCCCCGTTCGCCCGGTTACTACGATCGCCTCGCCGACGAGATCGTCGCGCTCTGCCGGCACTCGGCTGGCCGCGCGCTCGTGCTGACCTCTTCGTATCGCGCGCTCGACGAGCTCGTCGCCAGGGCGGCGCCGCGGCTCCACTTTCCCGTCTTCAAGCAGGGCGATGCGCCGCGCGAGCGGCTGCTCGAACGCTTTCGCGAGGACGTCGACTCGATCCTCTTTGCAACTTCGACCTTCTGGCAGGGGGTCGACATCCAGGGACAATCGTTGTCCCTGCTCGTCATCGACAAGCTGCCGTTTGCAGCGCCCGGGGATCCGCTCGTCGAGGCGCGCTGCGAGCGCATCACACGGGAGGGAGGGGATTGGTTCGCGGAGTACGCGCTGCCCGCGGCCGTCCTGCAGCTGCGCCAGGGCTTCGGGCGCCTGATTCGCGGACACGGCGACGAGGGGGTGGTCGCGATCCTCGACCCACGACTGCGTTCGCGGGCGTACGGGCGCCGCTTCCTCGAGGCTCTGCCGCCCGCTCCGGTGGTCGCCGAACTGGAGTCCGTAGCGGACTTCTTCGGCACACAGGCGCGCGCGACCGCTTGATACTTTCTGGGAAGTCGTGGCCAAAAAGAAGAAGAGCCGCGTCCCGCCTCCTCCCCGCACGAGCCAGGGCCCACAGCAGAGGGTTGCAGGACCTCAGCGGCGTGTGGAGTCGGGCGGGCCTCGTCGCCTGAACCTCTGGTTCGTGGCGATCGGCGTGGCGATCATCGTCGCCGCGGCAATCGTCGGCATCGTGCTCGCGACGCGCAGCTCGAGCGCCCAGGCGAGCGGGACCGACGGTTCGTGCGTACGCCAGACCTTCCCGCCGATGGGCCGCCAGCACGTCGAGAAGCTCAGCTCCGACTTCCAGTACAACTCCTATCCGCCGACGAGCGGGCCGCACTATGCGGGTGCGAACGGCCCGATCGTCTGGAACCTCTACGACCAGCCGGTCGACGAGACCGGCCTCGTCCACAACCTCGAGCACGGCGGGGTCGTCGTCCAGTACGGCGCTGACGTCCCGGATTCGACCGTTCAGGAGATCACGCGTTGGTACCAGGAGCTGAGCACCCAGAACGGCCTGGTCGTCGCCCCCATCTGGCCCAGCATCCAGGCGCCGCCGCCCGCCGACGCCGGCAAGAAGATCTACCTCACCGCCTGGACGCATCTCATGACGTGCCCCGGCTTCGACAAGGCCGCGTTCGACAACTTCGTCGACGACTACCGGGGACCCTCCGGCGATGCGCCGGAGAAGTTCCCTCTCGATGCGCTGGCGCCGGGCGGGCAATGAGAATTCCGTCCGGCCCGACCTTAGACTTGCGCTGATCCGACCCGCCGGGGTGGCGGAACGGTAGACGCGGGGGACTTAAAATCCTCTGCCCGCAAGGGCGTGTGAGTTCGAATCTCACCCCCGGCATGCTCTTCGTCATCGCAGTCATCCTTGCCGTCTTCGTCGTCCCCTCGCCCTGGGGGCTCGTCCTGGTCGGCGTGGCCGCCGTGATCGAGATCGGCGAGACTTTCTTCTGGATCTGGCTGTCGCAGCGGCGCCGCGTGAAGATGGGCGCCGAGACCCTGCTCGGGGCCCGGGCGAACGTGGTGACTCCGTGCCGCCCCGATGGGCAGGTGCGGATCCAGGGGGAGCTCTGGCGAGCCCGCTGCGACGAAGGCGCCGACCCGGGGGAGACGGTTCGGGTCGTGGAGCGCTCGGGGCTCACGCTTCTCGTCGAGCGGGAGTAGGCTGCACGCCGCAGATGGCGTCCATCCACGACGTACCCCCGGACGCGTTCAACTACGTCTGGGACAACTCGATCGAGCCCGCACTCGAAATCGAGTCGGGCGAAACGGTGCAGCTCTACGTCCGCGATGCCTCGGACGAGCAGATTCACAAGGGCTCCGGTGTCGAGGACGTGGCGAAGCTGGACTTCTCCCATGTGAACCCGGTGAGCGGCCCGGTGTTCGTCAAGGGAGCGAAGCCGGGCGACGTGCTCGAGGTCGAGCTGCTCGCCTTCGAGGCCAAGGACTGGGGCTGGACGGCGATCATCCCCGGCTTCGGCCTGCTCGCGGACGAGTTCCCCGACCCGTGGCTCCGGATCTCCGAGGTCGACGCGGCCGCCGGCATCGTGCGCTTCGGGGACAAGGTCACGCTTCCGCACCGGCCCTTCCCGGGGACGCTCGGGGTGGCGATGCCCGAGCCCGGGGAGCACTCGATCGTGCCGCCGTCGCGCTTCGGCGGCAACATGGACGTCAAGCATCTCCGCACGGGCGTCAGGCTCTTCCTGCCGGTGGGCGTCGAAGGGGCGCTCTTCTCGCTCGGCGACACCCATGCGGCGCAGGGCGACGGCGAGGTCTGCGGCACCGCGATCGAAACCGCTATGGACGTCATCCTGCGGCTCACGGTGCGGCGGGACTTCGCGATCGACGCGCCGCAGTTCCACCTGCCCGCCGGCGCGGAGGTGGAAGATGCGCGGACGAGCTTCCATGTCTGCACGGGAGTCGGGCCCGACCTGATGGAGTGCTCGCGCAACGCCGTGCGCGCGACGATCGCGCACCTCGGCGACCGGTACGGGCTCGAGCGGGAGGAGGCCTACGCGGTGGCGAGCGTGGCCGCCGACCTGCGCATTCACGAGGTCGTCGACGCGCCCAACTGGGTCGTCGGCGCATTCATCCCGGAGGCGATCTTCGAAGGAGGTAGATGACGATGAGCGACGTTGCCGAGCCGGTGGCGGTCGAACGCCCGCGCGGAGTCCTGCGGCGGGAACTCAGGGTCTGGGAGGCGTTTGCGATCTCTGTCGGGATCATGGCGCCCACTGCGGCAATGGCGCTGAACGGCACCTTGCCCGCGAGCATCGTGGGACGGGCGGTTCCTCTGGCCTTTCTTCTGGCCTCGATCGCGATCGCGCTGGTCTCGTACTCCTTCATCCGCCTGACGAGCTACTTCAACCACGCCGGCTCCGCGTACGCGCTCGCGGGCGTGACGCTCGGCCCGCGGGTGGGCTTCTTCGCTTGCTGGGCATTGCTGGGCACGTACTCGGCCTTCCTCGCGGCCAACTTCGCCGAGATCGGACTGTTCGGGGAGTCGTTCTTCAGCGGGATCGGCATCTGGGACAACCCGGACTGGGTGATCATCTCGCTCGTTGCGGCGGCCCTGATCTGGCTCTTCGCCTACAACGAGATCAAGGCGGTGACTCGATCGCTCCTCGGCTTCGAGGCGGTCTCGGTCGCGCTCGTGACCATCCTGGTCATCGTCATCTACGTGAAGGTGATCGGCGGCAACGCCCCGAACGGCCAGGAGTTCACGTTCAAGCCGTTCGTGCCGGCGGAGGGAGTGGGACTGAGCGCGGTCGCGTTCGCATCAGTCTTCGGGTTCCTCTCCTTCGGCGGCTTCGAAGGCGCAGCTGCGCTCGGCGAGGAGACCAACAACCCGCGCCGGAACGTCCCGCTCGCGATCGCCGTCGCCGTCGGCTTCTGCGGGATCTTCTACACGATCGTCATGTTCGCCCAGTCGCTCGGCTTCGGGATCGACCAGGCCGGGATCGACGCATTCGCGGGCTCATCGGCGCCGCTCAACGATCTCTCGCAGGAATACGTGGGCGACGGCATGGCCGATGCGATCAACTTCGGCGCCATGCTGAGCGCCTTCGCGAGCGGGCTCGGCTGCGCCCTCGGTGCGGCGAGGCTGCTCTTCGCGCTGGGCCGCGACGGCTTTGTCACCACGCGGCTCGGCGACACGTCGCGAAGGACTGGCGCCCCGATCGTTTCGCTCGCGGTCGTCATGCTTTTCGCGGTCATCGTGGGCACGGCGCTGCGGATCAACGGGACGACGTCCGTCAACGTGTTCTTCTACATGGGCACGATCGGCGTCCTCAGCATGCTCGTGGCCTACATCGTCGTGAACCTGGGGGCAATGAGGTTCCTGCACCTCGGCCGGCGCGAGGCTCCGTGGCGCGTGATCATCCCGATCCTCGCCATCGCAGCACTCGTCTACGTGATCTACAAGAACGTGTGGCCCAGGCCCGCGTATCCGTACGACAACTTCCCGCTCATGGTCGGGGGGTGGCTCCTCGTCGGGATCGGGATCGCGCTCCTGTATCCGGGGCTCGCGCGCAGGATCGGGATCGGCCTGGCCGAGTCCGAGGACATCAGGGCTCCCCGTGAGGAGGGCGCGCATAGGGACGCCTAGACCCGCATAGACTGAGCGCATGGCGACCGAGCCCGCCACGACCCGGCGCGGCGAGCTCCCTCCCGAGCTCGACGACCCGCTTTTCCGGCAGGCGATCGGCCAGTTCGACGGCGCGCTTCCGAACGCGGGCATCGACCCGTTCGTGGCCGAGGTCCTGCGTTACCCCGAGCGCGCTCTCTCCGTCTCCATCCCCGTCCGGCTAGACGATGGGTCCCTCGGCATCTATCCGGGCTATCGCGTGCAGCACTCGAGCGTCCTCGGCCCGACCAAGGGCGGCATCCGCTACGACAAGGCGGTGACGCTCGGCGAGTGCGCGGCGCTCGCCATGTGGATGACCTGGAAGTGCGCGCTCCTCCGGCTGCCGTATGGCGGCGCAAAGGGCGGCGTGCGCTGCAACCCGCGCAACCTCTCGCTGGGCGAGCGGGAGCGGCTGACTCGGAGGTTCACCGCCGAGCTCCTGCCGATCATCGGCCCGCAGCGCGACATACCCGCGCCCGACATGGCCACCGACGAGCAGACGATGGCCTGGATGATGGACACCTACTCCATGCAGGTCGGTCACGCAGTGCCCGAGATCGTGACGGGCAAGCCGCTCTCGGTCGGCGGCAGCATCCTCAGGCCAGAGGCGACCGGCATCGGCGTGGTCATGGTGGTGGAGGAGGCGGTGCGACGGCTCGGCACCTCGCTAGAAAGCTCGAGCTGTGTCGTCCAGGGCTACGGGAAGGTCGGCGCAGTCGCGGCACACGAGCTTGCCGTGCGCGGCGCGCGGGTCGTCGGCGTCTCCGACATCGCGGGCGGCGTCCACGACGAGCGGGGGCTCGACCTGAAAGCCCTGGACCAGTGGCGCGACGAGCACGAAGGCATCGCCGGCTTTCCGGGCTCGCAGGACGTGTCGAATGCCGAGTTGCTCGAGCTCCCCTGCGACGTCCTCGTCCTCGCGGCCACCGAGAACCAGGTCACCGGCGCGAACGCGGCCAACCTGCAGACGAAGCTCGTGGCGGAGGGTGCGAACGGGCCGACGTCTCTCGAAGGGGACGAGATCCTCGGCGAGCGCGGCATCCCGGTCCTCCCGGACATCCTTACGAACGCTGGCGGCGTCGCCGTCTCGTACTTCGAGTGGGTGCAAGACATCCAGCGGCTTTTCTGGGGCCCCGACGAGATCCGCTCGCGGCTCGCCGACCTGATGGGCGATGCGCTCAGCCGAGTGTGGGATCTTTCCCAGAGCGAGGGGCTTCCGTTCCGGCGCGCGGCCCTCGTCACGAGCATCCGCGAGGTCGCGGAGGCGCTCGAGGCGCGCGGCATCCACCCATGATCGTCCGCGAGGCCCTGATGGCGGATCCCCGAGTCCTCCAGGCGGGTGTGAGCGCCCGCGAGGCCGCCGAGCTCCTCACCCATCCGCACGTCTCGAGCGTCCTCGTCGCGGACGGAGAGCAGCTCGTCGGCTGCATCGGCGCCGAGAACATCGTGGCTGCGGTCGCGAAGGGTCTCGACCTCCGGACGGCGACCGCCGGTGAGGTGGCGGACGGCGACGTCGTCACGCTTCGGCCCGACATGCCGCTCGACGAGGCGCTTCACCGCATGGCCGAGCTCGACGTCGAGCGCCTGGCCGTCACCGACGACGGCCGCCTCCTCGGCGTCCTCTCCAGGGAGCCCCTCGCGCGCCGCCTCGCCGAGGACGAGCCGCCCCCACCGCTGGAAGAGAGCTGATGCAGGAGCACCGGATCGAGGTCGACGGGCGCGCCCTGTGCGTGGCCGAGGCTGGGGACTCTGCCGGTCATGCGGTCTTCGCCCTGCACGGCACGCCCGGCTCGCGCCTCTTCTGGCACGAGGTCGTCGAGGACGCCGAGAAGCGCGGCATTCGCATCGTCGCCTACGACCGGCCCGGATACGGCCGCTCCGCCCCCGATCCCGGGCGAACCGTGGCGGACGCGGCTGACGACATCGCCGCCATCGCTGATGCACTCGGCATCGACCGCTACGCCGTCTACGGCGGGTCCGGCGGCGGGCCGCACGCACTCGCCAACGCCGTGCGCCCCGAGCGGGTCGTCGCGGTGGCAGCCCTTGCGAGCGTCGCGCCCTGGGGCGCCGAGGGCCTGGACTGGCTCGACGGCATGGGGCAGGACAATCTCGACGAGTTCGGCGCCACGCTGGCAGGCGAGGAAGCCCTCCGCCGTTACCTGGACGAACAGCGCGAGGCGATGCTCGCGGGCACACCGGAGGCGATCGCCGAGACGCTCGAGTCGCTCCTCTGCCCGCCCGACCGCGCCTGCCTGACGGGCGAGCTCGCCCGTTATTTCCACGACCAGATCCGCGAGGCGCTACGTGACGGAGTCGACGGCTGGGTCGACGACGACTTTGTCTTCGTCAGGCCGTGGGGGTTCGAGCTCGGCGACATCAGCGTGCCGGTGCAGGTCTGGCACGGTTCGCAGGACCAGTTCGTCCCGGTTGCTCACGGGCGCTGGCTCGCGGAGCGCATCCCCGGCGCCGAGGAGCACGTGTACGACGAGGACGGCCATCTCACGCTCCAAATCGAGCGCATCGGCGACGTCCACGCCTGGCTCGTCTCACACTTCTAGCCGTCCCGGGGCGGCTAGCAGCAGGTGTGGGCGGAGGGGGGAGCGCCCGGCTCGGCTTCCTCGGGCAGCTCGGCGGCAGCGAGCACGGCGCCGTGCATGATGTCGTGCTCGCTCACCTCGAGCTCTTCCAGGCCGAAGTGGTCGAGCGTCTCTCGGACGACGACCGCCCCGGCCGCGATCACCGGCGCCCGTTCGGGGTGCATGCCGCGGAGCGCGCGGATCTCCTCGACCGTCATCTCCTCGAAGCGCTCGGTCCAGCCCGCCACGGTCTCTCTCGAGAGCACATGGCCGTGGACGACCTCGGGGTCCTCCTCGTCCAGCCCGAGGTCGAGGGTCGCGATGGTCGTGATCGTCCCGGCCACGCCGATCGCTCCGTCCCTGTCGAGCTCGATCGGGGCGAGGACCTGCCGCACGTGGGCCGCAGCTGCCTCGAAGTCCGTGCCGAAGCGCTCGGTCAGGCGGACACACCCGAGGTCGAGGCTGGTGTGGAAGGCCACGCCCTCAGGTCCGCCCAGGATGAGCTCGGTCGACCCGCCGCCGACGTCGATCACGAGGGTGCCCGTCGCGACCTTCCGGCCGCTGGAGACTCCGCGGAAGGTGAGGAGCGCTTCGTCGTGGCCGCTCAGCAGCCGGGTCGTGAACCCGTAGCTCCATT
>JAICVP010000226.1 GCA_025935275.1 Thermoleophilia bacterium | reverse complement strand
CCTCGCCGAGGAGGACGTCGACGAGATGATCGAGGCCCTCGAGCTCGAGCCCGGGGCGCACGTCCTCGACCTCGGGTGCGGCAAGGCCGAAATCCTCCTGCGGATCGTCGAGCGCTATCCGGACGTGCACGCCACCGGCCTCGACAACTCGCCCGCCGTGCTCGCGGAGGCCCGGCGCCAGGCCGAGGCCCGAGTCCCCGAGTCGAAGGTCGTGCTGCTCGAACAGGACGTCCGCGACTACGCACCCGAGCCGGGCTCCTTCGATCTCGTCATCAGCACCGGCGGGGTCTCGTTCAGAGGCGGAGTCGGCGGGACGCTCGCCGTGCTCTCGGGCTATGTGGCCCCCGGCGGCAAGCTCCTCTTCGGCGAGGGCTACTGGCGGGAGGAGCCGAGCGCGGAGTACCTCGTCGCTCTCGGTGCTGCGCGCGACGAGCTGAAGGACTACGAGGGCACGATCGCCGCGGCCGTCGAGACGGGGCTCGAGCTCAAGCGCGCAGTCACGAGCAGCATGGAGGACTGGGACGCGTACGAGGACGCCTGGGCCCGGAACGGGGAGCGCTACGCCGAGAAGCACGACGGCGAGGAGGGAGTCGCCGAGCTGCGCGAGTGGATCGTCAACGGCCGCGCGCGCTACCGCGAGCTCGGCGGGCGCGAAGCGCTCGGATTCGGCCTCTTCCTCTTCGAGCGGTAGCGCGCTAGCGGCTGCCGCGGAAGTGACCCTCGCCGGGCCACGGGGCGAGGAGCAGCAAGATCGTCGCGCCCTCATCGCTCGCGACGGAGTGGCGCTCGTCGGGCTCGAAGTGGGCGAGGGTGCCGGCCGGAGCCTCGATCTCCTCGTCTGCGCTCGCGATGCGGACCGTGCCGGCGACGACGAAGAGCCACGCGTGCTCTTTCACCTGGTGGTCGCCGAGCTCCTGGCCCGGGTCGAGGCCAATGAGAACGGCCCGGGCCTCGTCCTCGCTCTTCAGGACCACCGGCGAGCGGGTGCCCGTCGGCGTCTCGATCTCGGGCAGCCGCCAGCTCTCCATCGGGCGCCAGTGTAACCGGGGTGCCCCGTTAGACTTGGGCGCCCGATGAGTCTCGACGTCAAGCGGCTCGAGCTGAGCCCATTTGGGATGAATTGCTACGTCGTCCGCCGCGCCGGCGCCGACGAGGCGGTCGTCGTGGACCCCGGCTGGCCCGGCGAGACGGAGCGGATAGACGAGGCGCTCGGCGGCGCTCGCTGCGCAGCAATTCTCATCACGCACGCGGACATCGACCACATCGGCGGCGTGGCCGAGCTTCAGCGTGAGACCGGCGCGCCCGTGTACATGGCCGAGGTGGACAGCGAACGCGCGCAGCGGATCAACGAGCTCTACCCGGAGGCCGGCGTGACGTTCGAGGCCTTCACGCCCGACGTCCTGCTCGCAGGGGACGAGCGGCTCGAGCTGGGCGGAATCGAATTCGAGACGCTGAAGGTGCCGGGACACCTGCTCGGGCACCTCGCCTTCTACTCGGACGGAGCGCTCTTCTCGGGCGACGTCCTCTTCGCGGGCTCGGTGGGGCGGACCGACCGGCCGGACGGAGACTGGGAAACCTTGCTCGACTCGATCCGACGGCTGCTCGAGCGCTTCCCGTCAGAGACCGTCGTCTACTCGGGCCACGGACCGCCCACGACCCTCGGCGACGAGCTGGCACGCAACCCCTTCCTTGCAGAGCTCCGGGCGTGAAGTTCGAAGCTCCGCGCGGCACCCACGACATCCTTCCCTCCGAGCAGCCGCGCTGGCGGCATGTGCTCCGGGAGTTCGAGCGCCTGTGCGAGCTCTACGGCTATCGCCGAATCGACACGCCGGTCTTCGAAGACACCGAGCTCTTCGCCCGCACGTCCGGCCACGGCTCGGACGTGGTCACGAAGGAGATGTACACATTCGAGGACCGCGGCGAACGCTCGCTCACGCTTCGCGCGGAGGCGACCGCCCCGATCGTGCGCGCCTACCTCGAGCACGGCCTGCACCGCGAACCGCAACCGCAAAAGCTCTACACCTACGAAACGATCTACCGCTACGGCCGGCCGCAGAAGGGCCGCTACCGCGAGCACTGGCAGCTCGACGTCGAGGCGATCGGCTCGGAGGATCCGGCGCTGGACGCCGAGGTGATCCAGCTCTATGACACGCTGCTCGCGCGAGTCGGCGTGACCGAGTACCGGCTCGAGCTGAACTCGATCGGGGACGCGGAGTGCCGGCCCGCCTATCTCGAGCGGCTGCAGCCGTGGCTCGAGGAGCACGCGTCCGACCTGGACGAGGCAACGCGGGAGCAGGCAGCGCGCAATCCGCTCCGCGCCCTGGACAACATCGCGGCGAAGCCGCCGGCCGTGCAGGAGGTCCTGCGGCAGGCGCCGACGATCGGAGACTCCCTCTGTGACGCGTGCCGCGAGCACTTCGCCGAGGTGCGGCGCTACCTTGACGCCTACGGGGTGCGCCACGAGGTCGTGCCGACCCTCGTGCGCGGGCTCGACTACTACACGCGCACGACATGGGAGTTCGTCGGCCCGGAGGGCGGCTCGCAGAGCACGCTGAGCGGGGGCGGGCGCTATGACGGCCTCGCCGAGGAGCTCGGCGGCGCCCACACCCCGGGGGTCGGCTTCGGAGCCGGCATCGAACGGCTTCTCCTCGCGCTGGAGGAGGCCGGCGTCGAGCCGCCCGCCCAGGAGGGCATCGACGTCTTCTTCATCTGCGAAGAGGGCGCCGACCGCACCGCCGTCCTCGCGAAGATCGCCGAGCTTCGCGCGGCGGGCGTGCGCGCGGAGACGGACTACGCGGGCCGCTCCGCGAAGGGCCAGCGCACACAGGCCGGACGACTGGGCGCCAAGCGCGTGATCGACGTCCGCTCCGAGACGGATCTCTCCGACGTGACGGCATGACCTGGCGGGACCTCATGTGCGGCGAGGTGGGCCCCGAGCGCGTCGGCGAGCGACTCACCCTTGCCGGCTGGGTGGACTCTCGGCGCGACCACGGCGGCCTTGTCTTCGTCGACCTGCGCGACCGGACCGGGATCTGCCAGCTCGTCCTCAACCCCGAGCGCGCACCCGAGGCCTTCGAGCAGACGCATGCGCTCCGCAATGAGTTCGTGCTCCGCGCGGAAGGCGAGCTGGTGAAGCGGGCGCCCGAGGCCGTCAACCCGAACATCCCCACCGGCGAGGTCGAGCTGCAGGTCGACCAGCTCGAAGTCCTCTCGACCTCGACGCCACTCCCCTTCCAGCTGGACGAGGAGAACGTCGACGAGACTCTGCGGCTCCGCTACCGCTGGCTCGACCTGCGCCGCGCGAAGATGCAGCGGAACATTGGCCTCCGCAGCACGATGGTCTCGGCGATCCGGCGGACGATGGAAAGCGGCGGCTTCCTGGAGATCGAGACGCCGATCCTCTTCAAGCCGACACCCGAGGGCGCGCGCGACTTCATCGTCCCGAGCCGGCTCCAGCCCGGCCGCTTCTTCGCGTTGCCGCAGTCGCCGCAGATCCTGAAGCAGCTGCTCGTGATCGGGGGCTTCGACCGCTACTTCCAGATCGCGCGCTGCTTCCGGG
>JAICVP010000317.1 GCA_025935275.1 Thermoleophilia bacterium | reverse complement strand
GTGGGCGACATCGAGTCGCTCCCGTTCCTCGAGGCGATCCGCCAGTTCCGGCGCGAGGTCGGCCCGGAGAACGTCCTGTACCTGCACGTCACCTTCGTTCCTTTCATCGAGACCGCCGGGGAGCTGAAGACGAAACCGACGCAGCACTCCGTGAACGAGCTGCGGCGCATCGGTATCCACCCCGACATCGTCGTGTGCCGGTCGCACGAGCCGCTCTCGCACGACATCCGCGACAAGATCGCGCTCTTCGCCGACGTCGATCCCGAGGCCGTCGTCGCCAACGAGGACGTGAGCGACGTCTACCTCGTGCCCCAGGCGCTTCGGGACGAGGGGCTCGACACGCTCGTCTGCGCGAAGCTCGGCCTGCCCGACGAGCCCGTCGAGATGGGGGAGTGGGAAGAGCTCGCAGGCCGCATCGCGGAGCGCGACGGCGACGTCGAGATCGCGCTCGTCGGCAAGTACGTGAAGCTCCAGGACGCCTACCTCTCCGTCCACGAGTCGCTGAAGCACGCCGGCATCCACCACGGGACGAACGTCCATGTGCGCTGGGTCGACGCCGAGGGGATGAGCGTCGAGGAGGCTGCGGCCGAGCTCGAACGCGCCGATGGCGTGCTCGTCCCGGGCGGGTTCGGCTCGCGCGGGTGGGAGGGGAAGATCACCGCCTGCCGCATCGCCCGCGAGCGCGGGATCCCCTATCTCGGGATCTGCCTCGGGATGCACGTGGCGATCTCGGAGTTCGCGAGGAATGTCGTCGGGCTGGATGGCGCCAACTCCACGGAGATGGATCCGGAGACGCCCTACCCGGTCATCGATCTCCTCCCGGAGCAGAAGGAGATCGAGGACCTCGGCGGGACGATGCGCCTCGGGGCGGACGCAGTCGACGTCGAGGACGGAACGCGCACACACGCCGCGTATGGCGAGGCGGTCATCCACGAGCGCCACCGCCACCGCTACGAGGTCAACAACGCCTTTCGCCCGAAGCTCGTGGAGGCGGGCCTCGTCGTCTCGGGCACGTTCCAGGAAGGACGGCTCGTCGAGGTGATCGAGCTGCCCGACCACCCCTGGTTCGTCGCGAGCCAGTACCACCCCGAGTTCAAGTCGCGCCCCACGCGTCCCGCGCCGCTCTTCCGCGACTTCGTCGGCGCCGCCGTCGAGCGCGCCCGCGCGCGCACCGGCGTCGGCCAGGCTGCCTCGCGCTCCTAGAATCGCGCCCATGAGCGCAACGTGGGCCTCGGGCGTCCTCGACCTGTTCGTCGAGTTGGCCGCCATCCCGAGCCCCTCCGGGGAGGAGGAGGCCGTCGCCGCGGTGATCCGCTCCTACCTCGCGGACCTCGGTCTCGCCGTGGAGGACGACGAGCACGGCAACCTGCTCGCGCGCCTCGAGCCGGCGGAGCAGAACGGCGGCTCGATCTTCCTCTGCGCCCATATGGACACGGTGCCGCCGGTCGGGGAGATCCGTCCGGTCGTCGGGGAGGACGGCTTCGTCCGGAACGACGGCGGCACGATCCTCGGCGCCGACAACAAGGCGACCGTGGCAGTGCTCCTCGAGGCGGCACGCCTGCTCCTCTCCGAGGGGCGGCCTCATGCAGGCGTCGAGCTGCTGTTCACCGTGAAGGAGGAGGTCGGCCTCCAGGGCGCCAAGGACTTCGACCATACGCGCCTTCGATCGAAACTCGGCTTCGTCTACGACTGCAGCGGCCCGGTCGGCGGAATCGTCCGCTCGGCGCCGTACGGGAAGACCATCGACGTCGTCTTCAAGGGCCGCTCCGCGCATGCGGGGCTCGCGCCCGAGGAGGGCCGCTCGGCCATCGCGGCCGCCGCCCGCGCCATCGCCGACCTGAGGCTGGGCCGGATCGACGAGGAGACCACGGCGAACGTTGGCCTCATCGAGGGCGGCACGGGGAGAAACGTCGTGCCCGACCGCTGCGAGCTCGCGGCCGAGGCGCGTTCCCGTGACGAGGGCAAGCTCGCGGACCTCGTCCAGGAGATGCTGGACGCCTTCACCTTCGCCGCGGCGGTCACCGAGTGCGAGGTCGAGACGCGGATCTCGGAGACCTACGCCGGCTACCGCTTCAAGCTGGACGATCCGGTTTTCGCCCTCGCGGCGGAGGCCGTCCGTCGCGCAGGCCTCGAGCCGCGGGCCATCGACGTCGGCGGCGGGGCCGATGCGAACGTCTTCAACGCGCGCGGCGTTCCTTGCGTCAACCTGGCCAACGGGATGATGCAGGTGCATACGCCCGCCGAGCACATCGCCGTCGCCGACCTC
>JAICVP010000094.1 GCA_025935275.1 Thermoleophilia bacterium | reverse complement strand
GCGCAGGGAACGCAGCCGGACCGACGAAAACGGTCGGTCCCATGCGGCCAAGGGCTCTCCTCGCGTGTCTGTCAGTCGTTACGGCGCTCGCGCTGCCGGCCGCCGCGCATGCCGTCACGAACCCGCAGGTCCCCGGCCTTCAGGTCGCGCTGAAGGCGCGCGGCTACTACGTGGGGCCGATCGACGGAATCGCCGGGCCGATGACCGCGAACGGCGTGCGGCGGTTCCAGCGCCATGTCGGCATCGTTGTCGACGGCGTCGCCGGGCCGATCACCCGGGGGAAGCTCGGGCGCCTCGGGCGCCCGCTCTTCGGCCAGCGGCACCTGATCGTGAGCGGCAACGTCGGCTGGGACGTCTCCGTCCTCGAGTTCTTCCTCAAGCGCCGCGGCTTCTGGCCGGGGAGCGTGGATGGCCACTTCACCGAGCGGACGAGGCGAGCGGTCATGCGCTACCAGCGGGGCCGACATCTCGCCGTCGACGGGCTTGTCGGCACGCAGACGCTCGCCAGCTTCGGCGTGGGCCGCGCCGTCCCGCAGCCGACCCACTCGACGACGCGCCGCTCGGGCAAGGGCGCCCGCGCCCTGCTCGGCTACTGGGCGCGCTACTACGGCCTCAGCCCCAGCCTCGTGAAGGCGCTCGCCTGGCAGGAATCAGGGTTCCAGCAGCACGTTCGCTCGAGCGTCGGCGCGCGCGGCGTCATGCAGGTCACTCCACAGACGTGGTCGTACGTCGAGATGGTGCTCCTCGGGCGCAACGTGCGCCACGGCATGGACGGGAACATCCACGTCGGCGTGGCCTACCTGCGCCAGCTCCTGCACGAGTTCCACTTCAACGTCCGCCTCGCGATCGGCGCGTACAACCAGGGCCCCGCCGCAGTCCGGGCCCACGGCCTCTTCCCCAAGACGCGCGCGTTCGTCGTGAACGTGCTCGCTCTGCGGCGCCGTTTCTCGTAGGCAGCGCCCGGGACCAAACGAAAAGAGGGGGAGTCGGGATCTCTCACCTCGAAGGTTGCGGCCTCCTCCGAGGATGTCCTGTCTCCCCCTCTGTTGGTGCAGTGATCGGCGGAGAGAGGAAACCGCTTTAGCTCATTCGAGGGACTTGCTCCGATCCGTTTCGCGTGATATTTCTGACTTTAGTCAGAGAATGGACGCCGCGCAGATCGCACAGGTACGCAGGTTCAACCGGGTCGCGACCGAGCGAGCGGGGGCGCTCAGCGAGCGGTTCCTGGGACGCAGGCGGCCCCTCGGCCAGGCGCGGCTTCTCTGGGAGATCGGTCGGGACGGAGCCGAAGTCCGTGATCTCCGCGCCAGGCTCGGGCTCGATTCGGGGTACCTGAGCCGGCTGCTCCGCGCGCTCGAGGGAGAAGGACTGGTCGCGGTTCGGCCCGACGCAGCCGACGCACGTGTCCGACGCGCGACCCTGACCCCCCGGGGCGTGCGCGAGTGGGACGAGCTCGAGTCACGCTCGGAAACGCTTGCCGCGTCCGTTCTCGAGCCGCTGAGCGAGCGCCACGAACGAGAGCTCGTCTCCGCCATGAAAACGGTCGAGCGGCTGCTGACGGCATCCCTCATCTCGGTCGCGGTGGAGAGCCCGCGCAGCCCGGCCGGGCGCTGGTGCCTCGAGCAGTACTACGCCGAGCTCCGCGAGCGCTTCGATACCGGCTTCGACCCGGCGACGAGCAGCCTGCCGGATCCCGGCGAGATGGCGCCGCCGAAGGGCCTGTTCCTGCTCGCGCGCCTGCGCGGCGAGCCGGTGGGCTGCGGCGGCCTGATCGTCCACGGCGAGGAACCGGCGGAGATCAAGCGCATGTGGGTCGCGCCGGAAGTCCGGGGGCTCGGCCTGGGCCGGCGGCTCCTCTCGGAGCTCGAACGGAAGGCGCGCGAGGCCGGCGCGCCCGCCACTCGGCTAGACACGAACCGGAACCTCACCGAGGCGATCTCGATGTACCGCTCGTCGGGCTACGCGGAGATCGCCGACTTCAACGGCGAGCCCTACGCCCACCACTGGTTCGAGAAGCGCCTGCCGCCGAGCGACTAGGTCAGGTGGAAGTAGAGCGCGTAGAGGAGCTCGACTGCGGGGCTCGTCGTGTGCACCGTGACGTCGGCCGGTGCGTGGAGGAGCGCCTCGGTGTAGTTGAAGATGATCTTCACCCCGGCGCCGACGACGTCGTCCGCAACGCGCTGAGCCTCTTCGGGCGGGATGGCGAGCACGGCGACGATGATGTTCTTCTCGCGGATCGCGTCCTTGAGCTCCCCGTAGTCGCGGATCGTCGAGTCTCCGATCGGCTGGCCGACCTTGCCCTGGTCGGTGTCGAAGGCGGCCGCGATGTTGAAGCCGTGGTCGGCGAAGACCGTGGAGCTCGCGATCGCCTGGCCGAGGCGGCCGGCGCCGAAGAGGGCGATGTTGTGCTGCCCCTGCGTGCGCAGGATCTTGCGGATCTCCGAGATAAGGCCGTCGATGTTGTAGCCGACGCCGCGCTTGCCGAACTTTCCGAACGCCGAAAGGTCGCGCCGGATCTGCGTGGCGTTGATGTTCGTGTACTCGCTCATCTCCTGCGAGGAGATGCGCTCCTGGCCCATCTTCTTGGCCTGGGTGAGCACGCGCAGGTACTGGCTGAGCCGCGCGGCGACGCCGACGGTGAGCCGTTCGCCCGCCCGCGCCTCGCCCTCGGTCATAAGCCCCGCCGTCATGCTTGTAACACGATAGCGACACCCCGAACCCCGGTGCGGAGGGAAGAAATCTGCGGCCGAGGCCGGAGTTTGTGCGCCCTAGGGTTCGACTCGTCGCCGCAGGCCGTCGGGCGTGACGAAGTAGGTGAACGCCTCTTCCCCGTCCACGAGGACGACCGGGATGCGCTCGCGATAGCGGGCCTCGAGCTCCTCGTCGCCGGTGATGTCGACCTCCTCGAGCTCGAAGGAGACCTCCCCGCGGACGCCTTCGATCACCCGCCGCGCGCTCTCGCAGAGGTGGCAGCCCTCCGCATGGACCAGCGTGACGACGTGCGCGCTAGGGGTAGAGGCCACGGGTCGTCGTCGCCTCGGCGACGCGTCCCACCGCGAGCGCGTACGCGGCCTGGCGCATCGGCAGGGAGCGCTCCTCGTGCGCCCTCCAGGTCTCCGCGAACGCGCGCGTGATGATGTCGTTCAGCTTTGCGTTCACCTCGGACTCCTTCCAGAAGTACTCCTGGAGGCCCTGCACCCACTCGAAGTAGGAGACCACGACGCCGCCCGCGTTCGCGAGCACGTCGGGAAGGACGAGGATTCCGCGGTCGTCGAGAATCGCGTCGGCTTCCGGAGTGACCGGTCCGTTCGCCCCTTCGCAGACGATGGTCGCCTTGACCTGATCGGCATTTTCGCCGGTGATCACCTGCTCGAGCGCACACGGCGCGAGCACGTCGCAGTCGACGAGCAGCAGCTCCTCGTTCGTGAGTGTCTCCGTGCCTGCCAGTCCTTCGAGCGAACCCGTCTCCCGCTTGTGGGCGAGAGCGGCCCGCACGTCGATGCCGTCCGCGCTGTGCACTCCTCCGCCGGAGTCGGAGAGCGCCACGATGGTCGCGCCCTGGTCGGCCAGGATGAGCGCGAGGTTCGAGCCGACATTGCCGAAGCCCTGCACGGCGACCTTGCGATCCTCGATGGACAGATCCTGCTTTCGCAGCGCCTCGCGGACGCAGAACGCCGCGCCGCGGGCGGTTGCCTCCACCCTGCCGACCGAGCCGCCCACCTCGAGCGGCTTGCCGGTGACGACGCCGAGCACCGAGTAGCCCTTGTTCATCGAGTACGTGTCGAAGATCCAGGCCATCTCGCGCGGGCTCGTGCCCACGTCCGGAGCAGGGATGTCCGCCTCCGGCCCGATGAAGTTGATGATCTCGGTGGTGTAGCGCCGCGTCATCCGCTCCAACTCGGTGACGGAGAGCTGCTTGGGATTCACGACCACGCCGCCCTTCGCTCCGCCGAACGGAAGGCCCATGAGAGCGCACTTCCAGGTCATCCACATCGCGAGCGCCTTCGTCTCCTCGAGCGTGACCTCGTGGTGGTAGCGGATCCCGCCCTTCGAGGGCCCGCGCGCGACGTTGTGCGTGCAGCGGAACCCCTCGAAGACACGTACGGAGCCGTCGTCCATCCGGGTCGGCACGGAGACGGCGACGCACTTCTTGCACTCAAGGAGGACGTTCAACATGCTGTCCTCCATCCCGATCTGGCCGGCCGTCTGGCGCAACTGGCTCCGCGCCATCTCCCAGGGGTTTTCCTTCAGGTGCGATGAAGGGGCTTCGACAGTGGTCACCCAGAGCTCCTTTACTGGTCGGTGATCCGGAAGACGGTGTCGGCGGTCGACGGCGGCGTCCCGTCGGCCGCGTCGACCGGCTGGGCGCGAAGGCGGAGGACATACGTGCCGGGCGCGAGGACCCTGCCGTCCGGCCCGCGGCCGGTCAGGCCGAACGCGTAGCGGCCGGGCAAGAGGTCGCGCAGCCGGGCGATGACGCCGAGGCGCTTGCCCTTGGGCGTCCAAAGCTCGAGGTCGAGGAGCCCGACGGGTTCGATCTGCTCGCCGCCGGTGCCGGGGACGGCGCGCCCTGCGCGGAAGGCGAGGACGACGGGGGCGGACTTCGACGGCGCGAACTGCCAGTTGGACAGGCTGACGGAATCGACGAGGGCCAGGTCTCCCGGCCGCGGTGCGATCGCCCAGGGAATCCGGGCCGCGCGCGCGCCGCGGGCCGAGACGACCACGACGCCGCTCGCCCCGTCCCCGAGCTCGGCCGTGCCGGACACGCTGAGCTGCACGCTCGACGACGCGCCGGGCCCGAGACTCAGGTGGGCCGGCTGCACAGTGAACCCGACGCGCGCGGGGCCGGGCTGATCCGGGACGAGCCCGAATCCAACCTCGAGCGGCCGGCTGGAAAGGTTCTTAACGGTCAGGGTCTGCGCTGAGGACCAGTCGGCGCCGCCCGCGCGGCCGAACGCAACGGTCGCGGGCTCGACCGCGAGCTCGGCAGTCGACGCGGCGGCCGGGTCGAGACCGCCGGCGCCCTCACGCGTGACGGGCTGGACTCCGCCGAGCGGCTCTGCGCTCCCCACGAGGACTGCGCGGAGCTCCGAGGCGCTCAAGCTGCTGCGCGCCTGCGCGACGAGAGCTGCGGCGCCCGCTGCGACAGCGGCCGCGGCGCTCGAACCGCTCACCGTCGAGTATCGCCCGGACCCGTCCGGCGACGGGTCGACCGTGCCAAGACCCACACCGGGAGCGACGACGTCGGGCTTCACGCGCCCGTCGAAGGAGAGGCCGCCCGAGGAGAACCCGGCAACGGTATCGAGCCCGGGGTTCGCAACGGTCCCTGCCGGAGCGAGGACGGCCGTCACAGGCCGGCCCGCCCGGAGAGCGTCCATCGCCTCGGCCCCGGTGGCGCCCGACAGCGCAAGCACGGGCAGCGCCGTCGACTCGTCAGCGTCCAGGGCGCCGGCCGGCAGCGCGGTCCCGTAGACGAGGAGCGCGGCGGCTCCCGCTGCCTTGGCGTTGCGGGCCTTCACCTCGAGTGAGCTTCCGTCCGCAGGGACGAGTGCCGCGCGCCCGGCGACCCTGCTGACGCCGCGCGTGTCGAAGAAATCGCCGAGCGACGAGCCCGCGGCTTCGGCTTCGGTCGCCTGGGACGGGTTCGCGATCGAGGGCCCGAGGAGGCCGACGACGTCGGCGGTCAGCTGCTCGGCCGGCCCGGTCTTGCCGAGAACGCGGGCGGGCTCCGCAGAGATCGTGTCGGCGCCCGCCCGGACCCAGGCGGTCGCCATCGCGACCCGGGCGCGCGTGTCCGCGGCGCCGACGGTGAGCGCGTCAGGGGCACCTCCCGGCGCGCCGATGCTGCCGAAGCCGACGCCGGAGCTGCCGTCGTTTCCCGCGGCTGCGACGACGAGCGTGCCGAGCTTGGTGGCGCCCTCGACCGCCCGGGACTCCGGGCTGTCCGTGAAGGCGGCGAACGGCTCGACGAGCGGCACGAGCGCGACGGTCGCGCCGTCGGTCACCGCTCCGTCGCCGTTCGGGTCGACCGCGCGCTCGAGCCCGGCGATGAGCTGGTCGCCGCGTCCGACGAGCACGGAGCTCCCGTCCTTCCCCTCCTGCCAGCCGACGACGCGGATCGGCACGATCCTCGCCCCCGGCGCAACGGCCGCAACCAGCCCGGCCATCCGGGTCCCGTGCGCCTCGACCCCGCCCTTGCCTGCAGGATCCGACTCGGGGAGCGGCTTCCTGTCGTCGCCCACCACGTCGAAGCCGCGGCGCAGCCGGCTCGCCAGGGCGGCATGTCCGGAGTCGACTCCGGTGTCGAGGAGCGCGATCTTGATCCCCCGGCCGTCGAACCCGGGCAGGCTGGCTCCCGCCTGCGCGCCGACCGCCGGCGCGCGCAGCGCCTGGGCCTCGGCGGCGTAGACGGCACGGACGGGATAGACGCCGATCACCGACGGGTTGCGGTCGAGCTCCGCGACGGCGCGGGCGTCGAGCGTGGCCGAGAAGCCGTTGACCGTCCTCGTGAAGACTTGTTCGGGCTCGATCGTGACGCCCCGGTCGCGGAGAGAGGCGAGGAACAGTTCCTGCTCGGACTCGATGTCGGCGACCCACTGGCGCTGCTTGGCCGCGTTGACCTTTCCGCTCGCCGCCTCCAGCCGGTCGGCGAGCGAAGGGGACGAAAGGACGACGATCATCCGCGAGCCAAGCTCCGCCTGCGGACGGTCGCCGAAGATCGAGTGCCAGGCGCGGGCCGCGGCATCGGTGACCGTCTGGCGGGCGCCCTGGACGCTGCCGACCAGCATGAACGCCGCGACCCCCGCGACAGCAGCGAGCACCCATGCGCGCGCGAGCTCAGGCCGCCGTCGCGTAGGCATCGAGCGCAAGATACTCCGGAAAGGGGACGGCCGTTGCATACCTGGCCGCCGAGGCGATCATGGCGGCGTTGTCGGTGCAGAGCGGTAGAGGCGCCAGGGCCGCGCCCGGAAGCGCGGCGCGGAGCTCCGAGTTCGCGGCGACGCCCCCGACGACCGCAATCCTCGAATGGCCCGACTGCTCCGCGGCCTCGGTCGCGCGCCCGACGAGCGCCCGCACGATCGCCCGCTGGTAACTCGCAGCGAGGTCGGCGCGACGCGCCTCGAGCTCCTCGGTGCTCAGGTCGCGCACGGCGTAGAGAAGGGCCGTCTTGAGGCCGGAGAAGGAGAAGTCGAGCCCCTGGACGCGGGCGACCGGGAAGCGGTAGGCCTCCGGATCCCCTTCACGCGCGAGCCGGTCGATCGCCGCTCCCCCCGGATACCCCAGGCCGAGCAGGCGGGCACCCTTGTCGAAGGCCTCCCCCGCCGCGTCGTCGAGGGTCGAGCCGAGGACGGTGAAGCCCGTGCGGTCCTGCACGTCGAGGAGCAAGGTGTGGCCGCCACTCGCCAGGAGGCAGAGGAAGGGCGGCTCGACGTCGTCGGGCTGAAGGTAGAGCGAGGCGACATGACCGTGGAGATGATCGACCGGGATCAGGGGCAGCCCGCGCGACCACGCGATCGCCTTCGCCGCGGAGATACCGACGAGGAGCGCGCCGATGAGGCCCGGCCCGCGTGTGACTGCCACCGCGTCGATTCCGTCGAGAGAGGTGCCGGCTTCGGCCAGCGCCCCCTGGACCACCGGCGCGACGAGCTCGAGGTGCCGCCGAGACGCGACTTCGGGGACAACACCGCCGAAGCGCGCGTGCAGCTCCGCCTGGGAGGAGACGACGTTCGACAGGATGCGCCCGTCCTCCGTGACCACGGCGGCCGCGGTCTCATCACAGGACGTCTCGACCCCGAGGAGGACCATTCAGCCCTCGCGGGCGGCGACCTGGCGGATCGGGTCCTTCCACATGATGAGGGCG
>JAICVP010000071.1 GCA_025935275.1 Thermoleophilia bacterium | reverse complement strand
GCGCCCGCGGCCACGGCACGCTCGACGATCGAGCGCTTGCACCCGTAGTCGACCACGCCGACCGACACCGCTCCGCGCCCCACCGTGTACGGCGTGTCGGTCGACACCCCGGCGACGAGCGCGCGCCCTTCCATGCCGGCCTTCACCCGCACCTGGGCGAGCACCTCCTCGACCGAAGCGTTGCCGGCGACCGCAGCGGCGCGCATCGCCCCCCGCTGCCGCAGCCGCAGGACGAGGGAGCGCGTGTCGATCTCGTCGAGCGCCACGATGCCCTGCCCGGCAAGCCAGCGAGTCCACTCCTGGCCCGTGGCCTGGCGCATGAGGACAGCGCGGGCGTGCGCCGCCGTCGACTCCGACCTCGTCGGTGAGACCCCGTAGTTCCCGACCATCGGGGCCGTGAAGCACACCAGCTGCTCCGCGTAGCTCGGGTCGGTGACGATCTCCTGGTAGCCCGTCATCGCGGTGGTGAAGACCGCTTCCCCGAAGGCGACGTCCTGCGCGCCGACCGAGCGACCGTGGAAGACCGACCCGTCTTCGAGAACCAGGAAGCCCGTCATGCCGAGTACGCCAGCTTCCCGTTCGCGACCGTCTCGACGACCTTGCCCTTGAGGGTCTGGCCGATCAGCCAGGAGTTCGGCGATCGTGACCGGAAGCCGCTCTCCTCGACGCGCCACGTGCGCTCGAGGTCGAGGACGACGAGATTGGCCGGAGCGCCGACAGCGATCCGCGGCCTTTCCAGCCCGTAGATTCGGGCCGGGCCCGCGGCCAAGCGGTCGATCAGAGCCGCGAGCGAGAGCACGCCCGGCTCGACTAGGCGGGTGTGGAGGACGGAGAACGCGGTCTCGAGCCCGGTGACGCCGAAGGGCGCCTCCTCGAAGGGCACGTCCTTCTCGTGCCGCGCGTGCGGCGCGTGGTCGGTGGCGATCGCCTCGATCGTCCCGTCCTTCAGCGCCTCGAGCAGGGCCTGGCGGTCTTCCTCCGCGCGCAGCGGCGGGTTCATCTTTACGTTCGGGTCGAGCGTGCGCACCGCCTCGTCCGTCAGGCAGAGATGGTGCGGCGTGACCTCGCCACTCGCCTGCACTCCCGCCGAGCGCGCGCTTCGCAGCTCGTCCACGGACTCGCGGGCCGAGAGGTGCAGGACGTGGATCGGCTGGTTCTCGTAGGCGGCGAGCATGAGGTCGCGCCCGACCATCACGCTCTCGGCGACCGAGGGATAACCGCCGAAGCCGAGCTCCGCGGAGACGAGCCCTTCGTGAATGTGGCCTCCGCGTGAGAGCGTCGCCTCCTCGCAGTGCACAGCGATGCGCCTGCCCGTGACCGAGTGGTACTGCAGCGCGCGGCGCAGGAGGCCCGGCGAAGCCACCGGGCGCCCGTCGTCGGTGAAGCCGGCCGCCCCCCGCTCGGCGAGCTCGACCATCTCCGTGAGCTCGGCGCCCTCCTGGCCCTTGCTGATGGCGGCCAGGAAGCCCACCGGAATCTCGGCCTCGTCCTTCGCCCGCTCGACGAGCGCGCCCAGCACCGCGGCCGAGTCGACCGCGGGCTCCGTGTTCGGCATGGCGAGGATCGCGCAGTAGCCGCCCGCGGCAGCGGCCTTCGTGCCGGTGGCGATGTCCTCCTCGTCCTCCCGGCCCGGCGTGCGCAGGTGCACGTGCGGGTCGACGAACGCGGGGGCCACGATGCGGCCGTCTCCGCCCGTGCCCGGCTCGATCTTCGTGATCACGCCGGCCTCGACCGTGAGGTTCAGCGTCTCGTCGATTCCCTCGGTGGGGTCGACGACGCGCACGCCCTCATAGCTCAGGTCGTCCTTGCGGCCGTTGCCGCCGAACAGGATCTCTCCCATCAGGCCACCTCCTCGATCTCGGCGACCTTCACCTCGACGGGCCCGTGGGTGAGGAGGTCGTACAGCACTGCCATGCGCACGACGAGGCCGCTGCGCACCTGGCGCTCGATGAGCGCATCCGCCGCGTCCGCAACGACGGGGTCGATCTCGACGCCGCGGTTCATGGGCCCCGGGTGCATGACCTTCTGGCCGGGACGGAGCCGCTCGGGCGTCACGCCCCAGCGGGCCGTGTACTCGCGCAGGCTCGGGACGTAGTTGGCGCCCTCGAGCATGCGCTCCTTCTGCATGCGGAGGACGTAGACGACGTCCGCGTCCCTGATCGTCTCTATGTCGTGGGAGACCTCGCACCCCATCGCCTCGATCCCGCGCGGGATGAGGGGAGGCGGGCCGACGACGGTCACCCGTGCGCCCATGAGGACGAGCGCCTGGATGTCCGAGCGCGCCACGCGCGAGTGCAGCACGTCTCCGACGATCGCCACGTGGAGACCCGCGATCCCGCCGAGCTCTTCGTCGATCGTGTAGAGGTCGAGGAGAGCCTGCGTCGGATGCTGGTGCGTCCCGTCGCCGGCGTTGACGACGTGCGCCGTCGTGGCGTCGGCGATGACCTGCGGCGCGCCGATGTGCGGATGGCGGAGGACGATGACGTCGGGGTCATAGGCGCCGATCGTCAACGCTGTGTCCCGCAGCGACTCGCCCTTGTCCACCGCGGAGCCGCTCGCCTTGATCGACATGACGTCGGCCGACAGCCGCTTGGCCGCGAGCTCGAAGCTCGAGGAGGTTCGCGTCGAGGATTCGAAGAACATGTTCACGACGGTGCGGCCCTTGAGGGCCGGGAGCTTCTTCACCTCGCGGTCGAGCGAGGCGGAGAACGTGCGGGCGAGCGCGAGGAGCCGCTCCACGTCCTCCTTCGTCAGGTCGCGGATCGAGATGAGATGCCGCCGCCCCGGGCCGCGGGGCGGGAGCAGCTCGTCCCTGATCAGGGGCGTTACTTCGGCCATTCAGGACTCCTTTTCGGGGATGAGGAGGACACGGTCGACTTCGTCCACCTCGACGAGCTGCACCTGAACGCGCTCGCCGCGGGCGGTCGGAAGGTTCTTGCCGATGTAGTCGGGCCGGATTGGCAGCTCGCGGTGGCCGCGGTCGACGAGGCACGCGAGCTGGACGCGGGCCGGCCGGCCGTACTCGAAGAGAGTCTCGATCGCCGCCCGGATCGTGCGGCCGGTGTAGAGGACGTCGTCGACGAGGACGCACGTCATGCCCTCGAGCGGAAAGTCGAGCTTCGTCGCCTTGACGACGGGCTGGGCATGAATCGGGCGCTCGCCGCCGCGAACGACGACGTCGTCACGGTGAAAGGTGATGTCCACGCTCCCGAGAGCGACCTCGAGGCCGCCGAACTCGGCAATCAGGCGCCGGAGCCGCTGGGCCAGGGGCACGCCCCGGGTCTGGATGCCGACGAGCGCGACGCTCGTAAGGTCGCTGTTCCCCTCGACGATCTCGTGGGCGATGCGGGCGATCGTCCGGTTCAACGCCTCCGTATCGAGCAGAACGCGCCCAGCATCGACATGCGCAGCCACAAGCAACTCCTTTCCGGCCTCTCTGGACCGAGTTAAAGGTGTGCGGGCGGTAGGTTAGCTGGGGAGGCGGACGGCGTCGAGGGCGGGCTTCTCCGCGGCGGCGAAGAGCCACACGACCTCGTGCTCGACTTCGGCCGGGAGCTCTGCCTCGGCGGCGGCGAGGCCGCGCTCGAATTCGGCGTCGTCGAGCAGGCGGAGGGTCGTGATGTAGCGCCCACGGATGCGCTCGAGCGCCTCGGACCGCGAAACCCTGCCGGCTTGCGGCAGACGCTCGAAGAACGGCTCCTCGAACCCGGCCGCGCGGAACTCGCCCTCCAGTGTCTCGGCGTCGGGGAAGCGGGCCGCGTCGATCTCGGCAAGCGACGGAAAGAAACCGCTGAGCCAGTGCGAGGAGAAGTGCTTCGGGTCGAAGGAGGCGATCACGATCCGTCCGCCGGGCACGAGCACCCGGGCCGCCTCGGCGAGCGCCCGTGAGCGGTCGACGTGTTGCAGGGAAAGCCGCATAACGACACGCTCGAACCAGCCGTCCTTGAAGGGGAGCGCCTCCGCGTTTCCCTCCTTGAACCGTGCTCGGCTCCCCTTGGCGCGCGCCTCGGCGAGCATTTCCGTCGAGGGGTCGACGCCCCACACCTTCGCCCCGCGGTCGGCCAGAGCCGCGGCGAAGGTTCCCGTGCCGCAGCCCACGTCGAGCGTGCGTCGGCCATCCAGGTCTCCGGCGGCCACCATGCGCTCGAAGACCTCCCACCAGCTCGCGTCGGCCGGCCGCATGCGGTCGTACGACCCTGCCACCGCACGGAAATGCGAGGCGAGCCTAGCGTCCGCCAATGAGCTCGTCCGGATCCGTCATCGCCTCGATGGCGTCCTGAGCCGCCTCGAGCGCGCCTTCCGGGACGAGAACCTTCTGCGGCGAGTCAGCGAGCGCCGTCGGATGGGTCTCGACGGCCGACTCGAGCTCCGACTGGATCCCCGCGGAGCGCAGGATCGTCTGAATCTCCTCCGCCTCCGCCAGGTCGCTCGCCAGGATCGCCTGAACCATCTTTGTCATGCGGCTCCCCCTCTTCGTGCCGGCCCAATGCCCCGCCCTTCACGAGCCGGGGCCCACCCCGCTCCGGGAAGCGGACGTCGATGATATCGAAGTCCTTCGGAACCACGGTCTGGGGGAAAATCGCGCGCGCCTCGCGGACGATCTCGGGCCCGAAGTAGCGGTTGGAGAGGTGCGTGAGCGCGAGCAGGCCCACTCCGGCGGCCGCCGCGAGCTCGGCCGCGCTCGTGGCCGTGGCGTGCAGGGTCTCCTCCGCCCGCTCCCGCTCCTCGACGGAGAACGTGGCCTCATGGACGAGAACGTCGGCCTCCCTGGCGACCTCGAGGACGGACTCGGCCGCGCGCGTATCGCCGGCGAGGGCGACCTTCCGCCCCGGCCGCGCCGGCCCCAGAACCTGCTCGGGCCTCACGGTGCTGCCGTCCGAGAGCTCCACGGTCTGGCCGCCCTGGAGCTGCCCGAAAGACGGGCCTTCCGGGACGCCGAGGCGCTTCGCCTCGTCGAGGTCGAAGCGGCCGGGCCGTGCAGCCTCGACCAGCACGTAGCCGTTCGCCGAGAGGCCGTGCTCGACTGCAAAGGCCTGGATCCGATAGTCGGCGCGCTCGACTCCATCTCCCGGGGAGAGCTCGACCAGGGTCAGGTCGTAGCTCAGCCGTCCGAACACGCGCCGCAGGATCCCGAAGAGCTCGTTCAGCCCCGGCGGGCCGTAGACGGTGAGCGGCACCTCGCGGCCACGGAGGGCGAAGGTCTTCAACATCCCCGGCAGACCGAGGTAGTGGTCGGCGTGGTAATGGGTCAGGAAGATCTCCGGAAGCTCCACGAGCCCGACCGAGGAGCGCAAGAGCTGGCGTTGTGTCCCTTCGCCGCAATCGACGAGGATCCGCTCGCCGCCGCGGCGGATCAGCGTGCCGGCGAGCCCGCGCTTGGCGGTCGGCACGGAGCCTGAGGTTCCGAGGAAGACGAGGTCGAGGTCCACAGCCGGAGTTTAGGCGCGGCGGGTCTCAAGTCGGATCGCGCACAAGCCGATTTCAGGCGTAGTGGCTCGGCTCTCTATGACTCAGAGGGTGACCGCGTCCGTGGGGTTGCTGTGGACGTTTGTCCTGCTCAGCGCGATCGTGCTGGCAGGCGGCTGCCTGATCCTGAGCTCGCTGCTGACGAGCGCCGTGCGGAAACAGGCTCTCGACGACGCGAAGCTCAGCCTGACCCAGTACGCCAACGGCGTCCTTGGCCCCCGCATGATCTACGGGACCACGCTCCAGGTCGGCGACAGCGCGACCTCGATCGTGAATCGCGACCTCGCGGAGCGCCCGGACATCCTCAGCGTGAAGGTCTGGAACCCCGACGGGACGCTCGAGTGGGCAAACATCGCGCCCGAGCGGATCGGCAAGCGCTTCCCGGTCGGCGGGGAGCTCGCCGAGGTCCTCGAGACCAAGGAGCCGCGCGCCGAGTTCAGCACCCTCGGCGACGAGGAGGATTCGGTCGAGGCCACCCGCATCGAGGGCGACGTAATCGAGGTCTACGCTCCGCTCTTCGCCGGCCAGAAGGAGGTGGTCGGCGCCTACGAGATCTATGCGGACGCCGAGCCACTCGAAGCGTCCATCGACGAACGCAAGCGCACGATCTGGATCGCGAACGCCATGCTCTTTGCGCTCCTTTGGATCCTGCTCATGCTGCTCGCCCGCAACGCGTCCGGGATGCTGCGGAGGCAGACTACGACCCTCCGCGAGCGCTCCGCAGCCCTGAGCGAGTCCTACCGCATGCTCGAAGAGAGCTCCGTCGAGGCGATCGAGAGCCTGAACGCCACCGTCGAGGCGAAGGACCCCTATACCGCCGGTCACTCGCTGCGCGTCCAGCGCATCGCCCTCTCCATCGCCCAGGAGCTCGGATTGCCGCCCAAGGAGCTCGAAGCCGTCCGCTTCGGCGGTCTCTTCCACGACATCGGCAAAATCGCCATTCCCGACGTGCTGCTGACCAAGCCTGCACGGCTGAGCGAGGACGAGTTCGAGCTCATGAAGCGGCACTCGAGCGAAGGGGCGCGCATCGTGGCCAAGTTCGGCCGCCTGCGCGAGTGCGTCCCCATCATCCGCCACCACCACGAGCGCTGGGACGGCACCGGGTATCCCGAGCGGCTCGCGGGCGACGACATTCCCCTCCCTGCTTCCATCGTCGGATTTGCGGAAGCCTGGGACGCGATGACCATCGAGCGCCCATACCAGCGCGGCCTCCGCATCGAAGAGGCTTTCGACGAAGTACGGGAGCACCGCGGCACGCAGTTCTCGCCCGCGGTCGTGGACGCGTTCTTCGCAGCCGTCGCGAAGCGGCCCGGCGATTTCGGCGTCCCCGACTCCGAAGCGCTCGTCGCGGGCTAGCTCACTGCGGGAGCACGAGCACCATGCCGACGCTGATGTCGGCACCGGCCAGCCCGTTCCGCTGCTCGATGCGCCAGATCGCCTTGCGCGGGTCGCCTGCGTAGTTCGCCTCGGCGATCGTCCACAAGGTTTCGCCCGCGCGGACACGGTGGCGTGTCTCGTGCCCTGCGCCGTTGGAAACCCTCGCGTTCGAGAGCGCTGCAGAGACGACGACGACCAGAACTGCGATTGCTATCCAGATGCGTGGCGCGAACATATGTTCGCATAGTATGCCACCCATCGGACGTCATTGCCGGACGCGCACCAGCTCCGGCTTCCCGTCTCGGATGACCACCATCGTGTGCTCCGGCGCGCGGCGCCGTTCGGTCGGGCTCCCGGGGTTCACGATCCACGCGCCCGAGGTCTCCGACACCTCGGGTATGTGACTGTGGCCGTAGGCGACGACGTCGCAGTCCGGGAAGAGCTCGCTGAGGCGTTCGTGCCGACCGGCCGCAGGGCCACCGTCGTGGACGAGCCCGATCCGCAGCCCGTCCAGCTCGGCAGTCGTCCTCACGGGCAGGGCGGCGCGGAGCTCGCCGTCGTCCATGTTCCCGTGCACAGCGGTCACCGGGGCGAAGCGCTGGAGATCGGCGAGCACCGAGGCGGCCGTGAAGTCGCCCGTGTGGAGGATGGCGTCCGAACGTTCGAGGATTCGCAGGCAGTCCGCGGGCAGGGAGCGCGCGCCGCGCGGGAGATGCGTGTCTCCCAGGAGGGCGATCAGAAGAGATCGGGCAGGAACTCGCCGTTTCGGTAGACGAGCTCCCCGTCGGCGTGTACTTCGCTCTCTCCGCGGAGGTCGCAGACGAGATCCCAGTGGAGCGCCGACTCGTTCTTGCCGCCGCTCTCCGGATACGCCTTGCCGAGCGCCATGTGCACGGTGCCTCCGAGCTTCTCGTCGAAGAGCGTGTGCCCGGTGAACTCCTGTACCGAGTCGTTCATCCCGAAGGCGAACTCGCCCAGCCGCTTCGCGCCCTCGTCCATCGCCAGCATCTCGCGGAGGAAGTCCTCGCCTTCGCTCGCGTGCGCCTCGACGACCTCGCCGGCCTCAAAGCGAAGCTCGATGTCGCGGACGAGGCGCCCGGCGTGGGGTGCCGGGAAGCTGAAGCGGACGTGGCCCTCGACGCTCGTCTCGACCGGGCCGGTGAAGACCTCACCATCGGGAAAGTTCTCCTTGCCGTCGCACGGGATCCAGGTCCGGCCCTCGACGCCGACCGTCAGATCGGTCCCCTCCGTGACGACGCGGAGCTCCTTCTTCGTCCCGAGCCACTCGGCCAGACGGGCGAGCTTCTCGCCGAGGGCCTGCCACGACGTGACCGGGTTGTCATCGTCGAGGAAGCCGGCCCGGTAGACGAAGTCCTCGTAGTCGGCGAGCGACATCTCGGCGTCCTGCGCGGACGCGTTGGTCGGGAAAGCCGTGACCACGCGCCTGAGCTCGCCCGCCGCCGCCCGTTCCATCGTCAGGTCTCGGAGATGGGAGCGCGAGCGCGCGAAGAGCGCCTGGCGTGCGGGGTCGATTCCGGTCAAGCCTCTCGTGTTCGACTCGGCCTCGATCGCGATGCGGACGTTCGCCTCTTTCGCATCGCCTCGGAGCCGCGGGCTGATCCAGGCGAGCTGCTCGTCGTTTCCCCCGGCGAGCAGCGCCTCTGCGGCTCCCTCGACGCCGATGCGTACCTCCGGATGGCCTCCCGCCTGGACGACCCTCCGGTACAGCGCGCTCACGAGCGGCCTGGCCAGCGGCGTGGATTCGATCAGGACGAGGTCGCCCTCCCCCACGCTCGTCGAATAGTCGACGAGAACCTGCGCGAAGCGCTCGTGCCGCGGATCAGGCATGTTCGGCCGCCTCGACGGCGGCAGGCCCGGGCACCGGCTCGTGGAGGAACCGCCCCGCCTGCCAGATCAGCTCGCCGTCGGCGTACACCTCGCCCTCCTCGCGGAGGTCGCAGATCATGTCCCAGTGCAGCCCCGAGATGTTGCTGCCGCCAGCCTGCGAGAACGCCGACCCGAGCGCCAGGTGCATCGTGCCGCCGATCTTCTCGTCGAAGAGAATGTTGCGCGTGAAGCGGTCGATTTCGTAGTTCAGGCCGAACGCGACCTCGCCGAGGATC
>JAICVP010000341.1 GCA_025935275.1 Thermoleophilia bacterium | reverse complement strand
TCGTTCCCGGCCGCCTGGTGAACCTGGTCGTCTAGTTCCTCGCCTATGGTGAGGACGTGTTGCTCGTCGACGTCCTCGTCGTGCTCTGGGTCGCTCTCTTCGCGCTCCAGGGCGCGTATCGCGGGCTCGTAGCGCAGGCGCATTCGATCGTCGGGCTCGCCATCGGCGCGCTCGCGGGGTCGTGGATCGCGCCCAAGCTCCTTTCCGAAGGGTCATCCTGGGTCTCGATCGCGAGCCTCGTCGGGGCGATCGTGGGTGCCGCTCTTCTCGGGGCGGCGAGCGCGACGTTGGCCGAGACCCCGCGCCGCTTCCTCGCCCTGCGCCCGGGCCTGCGCGCGGCGGACTCCTTCGGCGGCGCGGTCATCGGCGCGGTGCTGGGGCTGGCCCTGGCCTGGTTGATCGCGGTCGTCGCAGTGCAGCAGCCCAGCTTCGGCTTCCGCCAGGACGTGCGGGAGTCCACCATCCTCCCGAAGCTCATGCGCGCGGTGCCGCCCGACCGCGTGCTGCAGGCGCTCGCCCGCTTCGACCCCTTCCCGGAGCTGACCTTGTCCGGAGGGCGTCTGCCGCCTCCGGACCCGAGCGTGCTGCAGACGCCCGGCGCGAAGGCCGCCTCCACGAGCGTCGTGAAGATTTACGGGACCGCGTGCGGCCTCGGAATCCAGGGCTCGGGCTGGGTCGTGCGGCGCAACCTGATCGCCACGAACGCGCATGTGATCGCGGGCGAGCACGACACGAACGTGATCGCGCCGAACGGGCAGTCGCTCTCCGCGCAGGTCGTCTTCGTGGACACCCAGAACGACGTCGCGCTACTCAGGGTGGACGGGTTGCGGACCGCTCCACTCGCGATCACGGAGAGTGACGACTACCCGCGGCCGGTGGTGATCATGGGGTATCCGCGCGACGGGGCGCTCGTGGGAGTCGCGGCGACGGCCGGCGCTCCGAGGACCGTCATCGCGCCGAACGCCTACGGGAGGCACGTGGGGCCGCGCAGCGTCGTCCCTCTCCGCGGCCAGGTCGAGCCGGGCGAGAGCGGCGGGCCCGTCGTCGACTCCGAGGGCGGCGTCGTGGCGATGATCTTCGGCGGGGCGAAGAACGGCGGGAACGGCTTTGCGGTGCCGGTCGCGGTAGTGGGGGAGGCAGTGCCGAAGGCGTCGCAGCCGGTCTCGTCCGGCCCCTGTATCGACTAGGGCGCACCCCGGCACCAACTCAGCGCACTACGCGTGACACCCGCGCGCTCTCGAGGCGCACCCTAGAGCTCCCCGTGCAGCTTCCCGACATCTCCCGGCGGCGGGCGCTCGCCTACGTGGTCGCACTCCTCGCCGTCCTCACTCTGGCCGGCCGGGTGGCGTTCAAGGACGAGAGCCGGGCCCCCGCCGCAGCGCCGCTGAACCTCAAGGCCGAGGCGGCACCGGCCCGGAAGGTCGTGGTGCACGTGGTCGGCCAGGTGTTCAGGCCCGGCCTCTACAGCCTGCCCGAGGGAAGCCGAGTCGACGATGCCATCGAACGGGCGGGTGGCCCGAAGCCACGGGCCGCGCTCGCCCTCGTCAACCTGGCCGCGCCGGTCGCCGACGGCCAGCAGGTGATCGTGCCCTCGAACCGGCAGGCCACGCAGGCCCTCGCCGGAGGTCCCGGGGTCGGGGGAGCAGGCGGCCGCGTCCATCTGAACTCCGCCACGCTGGACCAGCTCGACGAGCTCCCTGGAATCGGGCCGGTCACCGCGCAGAAGATCCTCGACTACCGGACCGAGCACGGCGCGTTCGGCTCCGTGGAGGAGCTCGACGCGGTGCCGGGAATCGGGCCCGCGACTCTCGACGAGCTCCGCGACCTCGTCGACCTGTGAGGCCGACTCGCCCCTCCCGGCGCCTCACCTGCTCGCCGCTGCCCTGTGTGTCGGCCTCGGCGCTTCTCTTGCCGTGCGCTCTGCGACGCCTGCTCTCGCCGCGGCCGCCGTCGCGCTCGCGGCCCTGGCCCTCGCGGATCGACGCCTTCGGCTTCCAGCGCTGGCAGCGGCGCTGTTCGTCACCGGACTCTGGTGGGGCAGCGCCCGG
>JAICVP010000145.1 GCA_025935275.1 Thermoleophilia bacterium | reverse complement strand
GTCGGACACAACGACGAAATCCGGACGCTCACTGTGGACGACCTCCAGCAGATCGTCCCTTCCACCGAGCACCCGCATCCCGTCGCCGTTGACCGACGCTTCGTGGTCGGCAATGACGCCCAGGTAGTCGAAGTCGCGACCTTCAGCGCCGTCGCGGATCTGCTCGAACTCCGCTGGGACGGGCTGCGAGAGGACGAATACGACACGGCGACGTAGGGCAAACGGCGTCCCGGTCAGACCCTCTACGGTGGACGTCAGCAAGAAGACGCCTCCGCCCAGGAAGAGAAGCGGTAGGAGCCCGACCGCGGCATCGAAAAAGACCCAATCCAACGCGACGAGCAAAACCATCCCCGTTGCGGTTCCGACAGCTGCCGCAGTCAGGGAGTCGATTCCGAGCGCCTGCACCCGAGCACAAGCCCCCCACAGCGCGAGCAGCCAGATCAAACTAGAAGCCGCGACGAGGGCGATGAGAGCGGGCGCCGTAATGTTCGCCGACCCGGTTGCGAAGAGGACGGCCGTCAGGGCCGTCGCGAGGGCGACGATGAAAATGCGTGACCCGATTCGAGCACGCCGACGAAGCGATCCGGACGAACTCACCTGAGCGTGGGAGAACTCCGCGTCGCGGACAACAGAATCGTCAGCGACCGAGTTCACACGGAGCTCCTTCGTGCCCGAAGGTCGTATTCGTCGGCAGCGCGGAGCGCACGACCGCGAATGCCGCGTTCCGCCGATCCCCTATGGTTCGCCACACCCTCAGTGGCGACCGGCCGTCCCTCAAGTTGCTTCTCTCCCCTTCGCCGCGGTGGGGACATATCCCCACTACTCTCCCCTTCCCCGCAGGTGGGAACTTGTCCCCACCGAACAAACGATCATAGCTCCTTTTGGGGTCGTCTTTCCAATATGTTGACTTGCCCGCATGGAACGCCGCCGTGTGGTGCCAGGACGCCTAACGTCGATGCGTTTTGCGGGTTCTCGAACGGTCGTTTGGCCCAACGTTGACGAAAGGCCTAGCGCACCGGGCGGCGTGCGAAGACGACCACGTTGTCGAGGTAGTGGCCGGTCTGCTCATCGAAGGGCCGCACGTGACCAGCCGAAGCTCGGGCCGCCTCGTCAGTCCATAGACGCGCGCTGTCGGGAATGCGCTCTTCGCGTATTCGCGAACCGCATAGACCCTCAAACTCACCGAGGAACCACTCCGCCATGAGACCCGGACCTGGGCGCCGGGTGTGAGCCGACCTAGCCGGTAGAAGACGGCCGGTCCTGACGTCGAGTCGACATGGCCGACGATCACCGCGGGCCCGGCTCGCCCGGCTTGAACCCGAGCTTGTACCAGCCGGCCACTCCGAATCCGGAACCTCGAGCGTGCCATCCGGGTTCAACCCCACGGACGATCAGCACATGCCGAGACCGCCCGCGGCACACGCCACGCCGACGTCTTCGCGGGAGCCCCGCAGGACGACACCTACTGGGGCTATGCGGGCAACGACGTGCTGCGCGGCCAGGGCGGCGGAGACCACCTCTTCGCGGGCCGTGGCGCCGATCTGGTCGTCGCGGGCCGTGGGCCGACAACGTGCACGGCGGGCACGGCGACGACCGCGTTCTGGCCGGCCGCGGCGACGACCGGTTCTGGGGCGGCGGACGCGAGGACTACGTGCGCGGAGGGCGAGGCGCCGACCGCCTCAACTCCGGTACCGGCAACGACACCGTCATCGTGCGCCGCCCGGACGGAAAGGTCGACTCGGTCGACTGCGGCTCCGGCGTTGACCGCGCTGTCATCCACTCGGAGGACAACGAGGTCAACTGCGAAGACGTCAAGGTCGTCTCCGAGCTACAGGCCGGCCTTGAGAACCGCGATGCGGTCGTAGGAGGCCGTGAGGCGATCCTGCGGGATCTGCCCCGCCTTCGCCGCGTCGAGCAGAGTGCGGAAGACGCTGCGCGACGAGGCTTCGGAGCCGGTGAGGAGCAGCATGTCGGTTCCCGCCTTGGCCGCCTTGAGCGCGAGGGGGTTCGTCGGGATTCCGCGCGTTGCGGCGGCGCCGTCGAGGGAGTCCGTGATCGTCACGCCCTGGAATCCGAGCTTCCCGCGCAGCAGCTTCCTCCCGATCGCCCGAGACCAGCCGGCCGCGTGGCTCGGGTCGTAGGCCTTGTAGATCGCGTTCGAGAGCATGACGAGCGGGACGGCGTTCGCCACTGCGTGGCGGTAGGGGCGCAGGCCGGGGGCGAGCTGGCTCTTCGTGGCGTCGATGTGGACGACGTAGTCGTCGGTGTTCCTGGTGGCGAGGCCGAGCCCGGGGAAGTGCTTCATCGTTGCGAGCACGCCGCGGTCGCCCAGGCCGAGCGCGAACGCATTGGCCAGGCGCGAAGTCTTCCGCGAGCCGAAGGACCACGTGCGCCCCTGCTGGTACATGAAGGAGAAGGTCGAGGCGGGCAGGTCCGCGACGGGCGCGAAATCGCCGTTGATGCCCAGACCGAGCAGCTCCTTGCCCGTCTTCCGGCCCTGGGTGCGGGCAGTGTCGCTCGAGCCGAGGTCGCCCATCTGCGGAGGCGAGAGGGTCGGCGGGACCCAGGGGACGGTCTTCACCTGGCCCCCCTCCTGGTCGACGGCGATGAGGAGCGGAGGCTGGCCGCCCTCGGCCGCGGCCTGCTGCAGCTTCACCGTGATGCTCTCGAGTTGCGAGGCGGAGGAGAAGTTCCAGCCGTGAATGAGGACACCGCCGATGCGCCCCCGCCGCGCCCGGTCTAGGAGCGACGCGGACGGCGTGTGCCCGTCCATGGAGACGACGAGCTTCTGCCCGATCAGGTGCTTGAGCGAGGGCGCCGCGGCGGCCGGTGCCGGAGCGATGGAGAGAAGGCTGGCCGTAGTGAGCGCCGCAGCGGCAAAACGGAATGGCATACGACGGACGCTAACGCGCTAGCGTCAACGAATTGCAACACGCCGGCAACGATCCGAAGACGCGGGATGAAGGTGGAGCGTACCGGGATCGAACCGGTGACCTCCGGCTTGCAAAGCCGGCGCTCTCCCAGCTGAGCTAACGCCCCGTTCGGTGCAACTGTAGCCCGCTAGACGGTCAGGCGGGTGACAGGAACGCCGAAGCGCTCGCGCGCCGCCTCGGCCGAGTCCTGCTCGAGCCAGCCGGCGTCGTCGTCCGACCGCGTCACGACCAGGACCTCGTCGGCGGGGAAGGTCCGCAGGGCGTCCTCGATCGCCTGGACGGGATCGGTGTCGCCGACCTCGGCTTCGGTGCTCGCGGCTTCGGGCTCGACGCTTTGGGCGGCATCGGAGGCGACCTCTGCCGCCTTGTCACGCGCCGCATCCTCGTCGTTCGCAAGCCACTGCAGCGGCGAGACGTCGGAGGCCGGCGCGACGACGCGGATCTCCGCGTCATCCCCGGCGTGCTCGCGGACGGCGTCGCGCAGAGGCCCCGGCTCGACCGGTGCGGTGGTCACCACGAGGAGCTTCTTCCTGTCCATGCCGTACCGACTACCCGAATTGGGGAAGAAGGAAAACGGCGGGCCCGCCGAAGAAGTGGTCATGCGGCGGTCCTTGCGGTTTCTCGGAATTGTCGTGATCGTGCTCGCGCTGGCGGCGCCCGCGGCTGCGATCCTGAACGGAAAGGCCGACACGGCGCACCCCTACGTCGGCATCCTCGTGACCGACATCGACGGCCAGCGGGTCCCCGTGTGCAGCGGCTTCCTGGTCAACTCGACGACCTTCGTCACCGCAGCCCACTGCGTCGACGACCTCGGCGACCTGCCGGCGCTCGTCTCCTTCGACCAGCGCTACACGCCGAGCTCCCCCGTGGTCACCGGCACCGCGGTCCCCAACCCGGGCTTCGGCTCGCCGAGCGCAGACACGCACGACCTGGCCCTCATCGACCTCGACACCCCGGTGACGAACCTTGGCTACGCGCAGCTCCCGACCCCCGGACGGCTGACGAGCGCGGACAAGAAGGACGCGCTCACGATCGTCGGCTACGGGGCAGAGGGGTTCGTGCAGGGTGAGGGCAAGCCCGCGCCGAACTTTCAGCTCGTGCGCAATGTCGGCGACTCCCGGATCTCGAAGGTCGAGAAGACGGGCTTCAACCTGCGCATGCAGGCCGGCATCTGCTTCGGTGACTCGGGCGGCCCGGTCCTGCTCGGGGAGACGGACCTCGTCGTCGGAGTGGCGTCGTTCGTGAACAACGGCCGCTGCGCCGGCAACGCGTTCGCATACCGGCTGGACACGGCTGAGTCCCTGGACTTCCTCGCGCCGTACCTCTAGACCGCTGGGCGGCGGGCTAAAGAAAAGGGGCTAGTCGCCCCAGTCGAAGTCGCGTGAGCGGCCCCAAAGCGTGTCTTCCGGATCCTGCGGCTCAGAGTCGCTGGAGTCCGTCGGCCACGCGAGCACTTTCTCCGGATCGAGCTCGGGCTCGACGCCGCTCAACGTGTCTTCGATGCGTGCCTGCTCCTCGGTCTTGAAGAGCGGATGGTTCTGGAATGGATCGTCGACGCGGTAGCCGGAAATCGGCATCTCGCGTTCCAAATCACCGTTTTTGCGCTTGAGCTCGAGATGCTCCTCGATCACGCGCGCGAAAGTCGAGTCCTTGTCGAACGACATCACACCTCCGTGTCGGTCGTCTGGGGGCCGAAGGTCAGCGGCAGATCATAGACGACGGCGTCAGTTGTGGGAACTTGAACCAGACCTTAGTGGGGGGCGCGGACAGGCCCGTTCGACTCGGCGCACACCACACAGTTCTTTCCAGCCCGCTTGGCGCGATAGAGCGCCTCGTCGGCGGCCGCGAAGAGACCGGGCCCCGTCCCGGCTTCCGGGAACGACGAAACGCCGAAACTCGCAGTCACGGTGACGGGAACACCCTGGACCGCGGCCAGCGCGCGCGACTCGACCGCCTCGCGTAGCCGCTCGGCCAGCGCCTCGGCGCCGCCGATGTCGGTCTGCGGGAGCAGGACGGCGAACTCCTCGCCTCCGTAGCGAGCGGCGACGTCGATGTCGCGCACGGTGTCGCGCAGGATGTCGGCGAAGGAGCGCAGCACCTCGTCTCCCGCCTGGTGGCCAAAGCGGTCGTTCACCTGCTTGAAGTTGTCGAGGTCGGCGAGGATCAGCGCAAGCGTGTGTCCAAACCTGTCGGCGCGGCTGATCTCGTTCGCGAGGGAATCCTCGAACTCGCGCCGGTTGGCGAGCTCCGTGAGGCCGTCCGTGCTCGCCTGGCGCGCGACGAGCCGGTGCAGCCGCACGTTCTCGAGGGCGATGGACGCCTGGGAGCCGAGCCACAGGGCGAGCTCCCGCGACTGGTCGCCGAAATCGGATCCGGCAGGCGTGAGGAGCAGCATCGCGTCTTCCCGGCCTTCGGGGCCGAGCGGGATGACGAGCGGCTGACCGCCCACCTCGGGGTTTCCGGCTCGCGCCTGCTCCTCACCGTCCACGATCAGGCGCCCGCCCGCGGCGCCTGTGGCCTCGACGGCGCTCTCGACGATGACGTTCAGGAGCGTGAAGGGGTCGTGGGTGGCGGCCAGGGCCTTCCCGAACCGGTCGACCGCGTCCTGCACGCGCCCGCGCTCGGCGGCG
>JAICVP010000299.1 GCA_025935275.1 Thermoleophilia bacterium | reverse complement strand
ATGCCGGCGGAGGTTCGCGCGCTGATCCGCCGCCGAGTGGCCAACCTGGCCGGTGAGGCGGTGGCGGTTCTCCGTGACGCCGCCGTCATCGGACGGGAGTTCGATCAGTATCTGCTCCAGCGCACGAGCCGGCTGACTCCGGCCCGGTTCGTCGACGTCCTTGGCGACGCAGTGGCTCTGGGCATCATCGCCGAGCTTCCCGCGACACCGCGTCGTTACTCGTTCGCGCACGAACTCGTGCGGGAGACACTCTATGACGATCTTCCTCCGGCGCGGCGGCTCAAGCTCCACCGTGAGGTGGGTCGCCTGCTCGAGAGCCTGTACGGCGAGGACCTCCATCAGCATCTCTCGGAGATCGCGCGCCACCTGTATCTGGCGGCGCCGCTGGGGGACGCGGACCAAGCCCTGGAGTACCTGGTTCGGGCTGGCGATCGGGCTGCCGCCCTGTTCGCGTACGAGGAAGCCGCCGTCCATTACCGGCGCGCACTCGAGCTGCTCCCCCTGGTGGGGGCCGCATCCGATGAGCGGCGCAGCGAGCTCCTGCTGCGCCTCGGGGACGCGCAGTGGCGCTCGGGGAACGGCGCCGGGGCGCGTACGACCTTCGAGGAGGCGATCGAGGGCGGCCGCCGGCTCGGCAACGGCGAGCTGCTCGCGCGGGCAGCGCTGGGCTACGTGACCGCGCTCGGCGGCTTCCTCCTCGTCGCGCGCTGGGAGGTCGGCGGGAGCGGCGCCGGACTGCTCGAGGAGGCGCTCGCCGTCCTCCCACCCGGGGACGGCTCGCTGCGCGCCCACCTCCTCGCCCACCTCGCGCGCGAGATGTGGTTGGGCCACGAGCCGGTCGAGCGGCGGGTCGCGGTGAGCGAGGAGGCCATCGCGATGGCGCGGCGCCTCGGTGACTCCGAGGCCCTGGTCACGGCCCTGCACTCGCGCCACTGGGCGCTCACCACGCCGGGGATGGCGCTCGAGCGGCTGGCGCACGCGGAGGAGATGCTCAGGGTCGCCAAGGAGACGGTGGATCCGGAGATCGAGTTCCTTGCCCACAACGCGCGCTTCCACTGCTTCCTGGAACTTTGCGACCGGCGGGGGATGGACGCCGAGAGCCAGGCGATGACGGAACTCGCCGGGCGGCTACGGCAGCCGTTCTACCGCTGGCACACCGTGTGCCTGCGGACGCTGCGGGCGACGCTCGACGGCCGCTTCGTCGAGGCCGAGGGCCTCGCTCGGGAGGCGCTCGAGCTCGGCCGGCTGCGGCAGAGCGAGTTCGCGACCTACATGTTCCGCTACGGGCAGATGCTCACGATCCGGTGGGCGCAGGGCCGCCTCCCCGAGTTCTGGCCCGAGATCCGAGACCACGCCGAGCGATTCCCCTGGATTCCCAGCTGGCGGGACGCCCTCGCCGCCGCCGAGCTCGGCGACGAGCAGCTGGCACGCCGCGAGCTCGAGCGTCATGCCGGACGGGACTTCGCGGACCTCCCCCGCGAAGGCCTCTGGATCCTCCACCTGTGCGCTCTGGCCGAGGCCTGTGTCCTCGTCGGCGACGAGCGGCGCGCCCTCCAGCTCTATGAGCTCCTGCTCCCGCACGCCGACGACAACGCCGTCTCCTATACCCAGCAGCCGTTCGGTCCCGTCGCGTTCCGTCTGGGGAAGCTCGCAGCCCTGCTCGGCCGCTGGAAGGAGATTGATCGCCACTTCGCAGCCGCGCTCGCCCGCGGTGAGCTGCTCGGGGCGCGGGCGATCCGCGCCCGCATCCTGCTCGAGTATGCGCGTGCCCTGGCGGCGCGGGCCGAGCCTGCCGACCGCGGCCGTCTGGAAGCGATGCTCGACGAAGCCGCGCAGCTCTGCGACGAGCTCGGCATGGCCGGCCTCCTCGAGCGTGTTGCCGCCCTTCGCCATTCTCCGGCGGAGCCCTCGGCCGCGGATGCGAGGTTCCGGCACGAGGGGGAGTTCTGGACGATCGCGTACGAGGGCCAGATGTTCCGCCTCCGCGACGTCAAGGGACTCCACTACATCGCCTCGCTCCTCGCCAGCCCGGGACGCGACCTGCACGTGCTCGAGCTCGTGAGCGCCGCCACAGGCCGTCCAGTCGACGCTCACGCGCGGCTCGCCGAGCATGAGCTTGTCGGCTCCTGGCCGTCTGACCTCAGCCCCCTCCTGGACGATCGGGCCAAGGAGGACTACGGCCGACGGCTCCAGGAGCTCGAAGAGGAGCTCGAGGAGGCGCGCAAGTGGGGGGACCCGGAGCGCGCTGCCCGCCTCGAGGAGGAGTTCGATCTCCTGAGCAGGGAGCTCGCCCGGGCGGTTGGACTGCACGGCCGTGACCGCACCTTCTCCTCGCCCGTGGAGCGAGCCCGCATCAGCGTGACGAAGGCGATCAGGACCGCGATCAGGCTGATCGGCAAGCACTGCCCCGATCTGGCGGCGCACCTGGACGCCTCGATCCATACCGGGCGCTTCTGCTCCTATGCGCCCCCTGGCGCCCCTTCACCCAGCTGGTCCCTCTGACGCGTGCGTGCGTCGGCCGTCTCGGCCGTGCAGCCGGCTCGTGAGTGCACGCGGGACGATTGTTCCGCCTCGAT
>JAICVP010000252.1 GCA_025935275.1 Thermoleophilia bacterium | reverse complement strand
CCTTCTCTCCCCTGGAGACGGCCAAGCGCGTCCAGGAAGGCGCGCCCCCACTCGCGTCGCTGCGCCCGGATCTCCCGCGCCCGCTGACGGCGACCGTCGACCGGATGCTCGACCCCGATCCCTCGCGCCGCCCCGGGGCCAGGGAGGCCGCCGCGCGTCTCCGCATGGCCTGGGACGAGGTTGGCGACCGGCCGCGCGCGGTCACTTCGCGGACAACCCTCGCAGAGCGGGCGAGCCATGCCGGGCTCTCGGCCCTCTTTGCGGGCGCCGCCGCCTGGATGCTTCCGTTCTTCCCGGCCGGGTGGCCGGTTGTCCTCGGCGCTCTCGTCGCCCTGGCCTCGCTCCTGAGCCCGACCGCAGGCCTGGCGCTCGCGCTGGCGATCCCCGTCCTTCCTCTCGGAAACGCGTCGCTGGGGCTGGCCGTCGTCTACTCGGCGTTCGCCGCAGTCTGGCTCGTGCTGTTCTGGCGCGACCCGCGGTCGAGCTTCCTCTTCCTCGCCGGCCCCGTGCTCGCGGCTTTCCAGGCGGTCCCGCTCGTCACCGTGGCGTTCCCGGACGCGCGCGGGATCGTGAGACGCGGCGCGCTCGCCGCGGCTGCCGCGCTCTCCGCAGCAGCGGTCGCCGGAGTTCGCACCGGGGAGACGCTAGGCCTGCACGCGACCTCCTCGCCGCGGGAGGCACTCGAGGCGCTCACCGATTATCTGACGGCGAGCCCCGAGATCTGGATCGGCGCGGCGGTCCTCGCAGCGGCGACGCTCGCCGTCCCGTTCGCGCGGAGCCGGGGCCTCTGGGGAATCGCCGCGTGGGGATCCGCGTTTCTGGCCGCGGCGCTGATCGGGACCGGCGGCGCGGTCGGCGCCTTTCCGCTCGTTCTCTGGGTCTGGCTCGCCGCCGCGATTCTCGCGCTGCCGCTGCTCCGTATGCGTTAGACAGCCCGCTCAGGGCAAAATGCCCCCCATGAGCGTTCTGCGGAGCATCGAGCACCGCATCGAATCCCTGGTGGAAGGGGTCTTCGGGAAGGCCTTCCGCACCCACGTGCAGCCGGTCGAGCTCGCGCGGAAGCTCGCGAAGGAGATGGACGAGCACAAGACCGTCTCCATCTCGCGCGTCTACGTCCCGAACGAGTACGTGCTCTATCTCGCCCCCAACGACCGCAAGCAGTTCTCCACCTACGAGGCCTCGCTTCTGACCGAGCTCGCGGACTATCTCTCCGAGCACGCACGGCGCGAGGGCTATTCGCTCCTCTCCACCCCGAAGGTGCTGATGGAGGAGGACGAGGACCTCGACATGGGCGAGTTCGGCATCGCCACGCGGCTCGTCCAGGCGCCGTCCGAGAAAGGAGCTCCGCCTCCCGAGGATGCGCCCGAGCCCGTCATGGGCGGGACCAAGGTCTTCGCGGCGGCTCCTTCCGCGACCGCAGCCGTCTCGGCCGCGGAGGCGCAGGAGCTGGGACTCGCGCACGAGCCCCGTGCTCGGCTGAACGTCGCGGGCAAGCCCTACGAGCTCTCCCGTGACGTGGTCGTGCTCGGCCGCTCGCGCGAGTGCGACATCACGCTCGACGACGCGAACGTCTCTCGGCGGCACGCGGAGGTCCGGCGCGAGAACGGCAACTGGTTCGTCGTCGACCTTGGCTCCACGAACGGCATCGAGGTGAACGGGAAGCGGACCGACCGCGCGAAGCTCGAGCACGAAGACCGCATCCTGCTCGGCCGCACCGAAGTCACCTTCGAGCGCTCATGAGCGTCGAGCCCGTCCTGCTCGCCCTCCAGGCGGCCTTCCTCATCCTGCTCTACGTGTTCATCTGGCGCGTCGTCCGCTCTGCGGGCCGCGACATGCAGGTCGCGCCGCAGGAGAGCTTCATCCTCGCCCCCTCGCAGATGGCCGCCGAGCACCAGGTTTCCGACCCGGGGCGCCTCGTCGTGGAGCGCAGCAAGGCGATCGAGGTCGGGAAGACCTTCGACACGGGCGCGGTGCCCGTGACCATCGGACGGAGCGGGGAGAACACGATCTCGCTCGACGGCGACGAGTTTGCGTCGGGGCACCACGCGCGGATCGAATCTCAGCGTGACGGGGTATGGCTCCTTGATCTGGGCTCGACGAACGGCACCTTCGTGAACGGCGAGCGCGTCGAAGGGCGCCGGCAGCTCCACCGCGGCGATCTCGTCCAGATCGGCGACACGGAGCTCAGATTCGAGCGATGAGAGTCACGGACACAGCCGGATTCACCGATCCAGGCCGGAAGCGGCGGCGGAACGAGGATTCGTTCGTCATGGAGCCGCCCCTTTTCGCGGTCGCGGACGGCATGGGCGGCGCGCAGGCGGGCGAGGTCGCTTCGCGCCTCGCAGCCGCGGCCTTCAGGGAGTTCCACAGCGCCGACGAGCTCGATCCCGAGGCGCGGCTCGCCGCGATCATCCAGGAGGCGAACCGCCGGATCTACGAGCGCGCGTCCGAGGACGCCCAGGTATCAGGGATGGGCACGACGATCACGGCGGCGCTCGTCGCAGCCGACGGGCTGGCGATCGGGCACGTCGGCGATTCACGCGCCTACCGGCTGCGCGGGGGGAAATTCGAGCAGCTCACCGACGACCACTCCCTCGTCGCCGACCTCGTCCGAAGCGGCCGGATCACGCCCGAGGAAGCGGACACCCATCCCCAGCGGTCGGTGATCACCCGCGCGCTCGGCACCGACCGGGAGGTGGACGTGGACACGTTCGCCGTCGAGGCCGAGAGCGAAGACCTCTTCCTCCTCTGCTCCGACGGGCTGACGACCATGGTCGACGACGAGGAGATCCGCGACCTGGTTACGCGCGCCGGCGACCTCGACCAGGCCGCCAAGGGGCTCGTGAAGGCGGCGAACAAGGCAGGCGGCGAGGACAACATCACTGTGGTGCTCTTCCGGCTCGCCGAAGGAGAGAGCGAGCTCGAGGACACCGTCGTCGCCTCGGGCAATGGACGCGGCCAGGACGAGGACCTGGAGGACACGCTGACCGGTCTCGAAGCGCCGCGCATGGCGGCCGCGCCGGCTGCAACGGCCGTCGCCGAGCGCGAATGGGGGCCGGCACTCGACGAGGAGGAGACGGTGGCGCGGCCAGCGCCGGCAGCCGCGAGCGAGCCCCGCTGGGGCCGTCGCGCGGTGCTCGCAGCACTCGCGCTCGCCTTTGTCGCGGCGATCTTCGCCGTCGCGTTCTGGGCGCTCACCCGCGCCAACTTCATCGGCGTGGACGACGACGGG
>JAICVP010000382.1 GCA_025935275.1 Thermoleophilia bacterium | reverse complement strand
GCTCAGCCCGGCGCGGTCGTAGTACTCCGTCACCACCTTGGAGCCCGGCGCGAGACTCGACTTGACCCAAGGGCGGCGCGTGAGCCCGCGCTCGACGGCGTTCTTCGCGAGCAGCCCTGCCGCGACCATGACGGCGGGGTTGGACGTGTTCGTGCAGCTCGTGATCGCGGCGATGACGACGCTGCCGTGCCCGAGCTCGAACTCGGCGCCGTCGAGTTCGACCGGGATCGTGGAGTCGCCGACCTCGGCGACGGCCACGGGAGCCGCGTCGGGCTCCGGCGCATGCGCGCGGTCGCCGCCGGGAGCCTGCTCCGTCGTCGGGTCGCTGGCCGGGAATGTCTCAGCCATCGCACTGTCGTGGTTTCCGTACTCGACGCCGAAGGTCGGCAGCGCAGCGAGGAAGGAGTCGCGGGCCTCCCGCAGAGGCACCCGGTCTTGTGGGCGGCGCGGCCCCGCAAGGCTCGGCTCCACGGAGCCGAGATCCAGGTCGACGACCTGGGAATACGAGGGCTCTACCTCCTCGTCGTGGAAAAGAAGCTGGGTCCGGCAATAGCTCTCGACGCGCGAGACGTGCTCCTCGCTTCGCCCCGTCATGCGCAGGTACGCGAGCGTCTCCTCGTCCACCGGGAAGAACCCGCACGTGGCGCCGTACTCCGGTGACATGTTCGCGATGGTCGCGCGGTCGGCCAGCGTCAGCCTGGAGAGCCCCGGCCCGAAGTACTCGACGAACTTGCCGACGACTCCGAGCTCGCGCAGGATCTGGGTCACGGTGAGCACGAGGTCGGTCGCCGTCGAGCCCTCGGGCAGCCGGCCGCCCAGCCGGAAGCCGACGACCTGGGGCACGAGCATCGAGAGCGGCTCGCCGAGCATCGCCGCCTCGGCCTCGATCCCGCCGACGCCCCAGCCGAGGACGCCGAGGCCGTTCACCATCGTTGTGTGCGAGTCGGTGCCCACCAGCGTGTCCGGAAAGGCCCAGCCGTCCCGCTCCTCGACGACGCGCGCGAGGTACTCGAGGTTGACCTGGTGGACGATGCCCGTGTTCGGCGGCACGACGCGTAGGTCGTCGAAGGCCTCCTGGCCCCAGCGCAGGAAGGCGTAGCGCTCGCGGTTGCGCTCGAACTCGAGCTCGGTGTTCTTGAAGATCGCGATCTTCGAGCCGAACACGTCCACCTGGACCGAATGGTCGATCACGAGCTCCGAGGGCAGCAGCGGGTTGATCTGCGCCGCCTTGCCGCCCAGAGCCCGCATCGCGTCGCGCATCGCCGCGAGGTCGACGATCGCCGGGACGCCGGTGAAGTCCTGCAGCAGCACCCTCGCCGGGCGGAACGAAATCTCCCGGTGCGGATCCTCCCCGGGCTGCCACTGCAAGATGGCGCCGACCTCGTCTTCCTCGCCGGCGCGGAGAACGTTCTCGAGCAGGACGCGGAGCGAGTACGGAAGGCGCGCGATCTCCTCAGACGAGGCGACTTCGTCGAGACGCGCGATTCGTGGCTCTGCCATCCCTCCCGATGCTATCGGCGGT
>JAICVP010000373.1 GCA_025935275.1 Thermoleophilia bacterium | reverse complement strand
CGAGAGCGGGGCGACCGCGGGTCGCGGCCGGCTGGCCGAGGTGATCGCGTTACGCGGTGGCACGGCGGCGCCGGAGGCGCCGTTTGTGATCGAGCACCGTGAGGCGCTGATCTACATGCTCTACGAGGCGGCGGAGCTCGAGCACGGGATCATGTGCCAGTACCTGTTCGCGGCCTCCTCCCTCAAGCAGCGCGAAGACGAGGGTCTCACAACAGAGGCGCTCGAGGCGGTGCGTCGCTGGCGAACGGCGATCGCCCATGTCGCAACCGACGAGATGCTCCACCTGGCGCTCGTGCAGAACCTGTTGTCGGCGATCGGCTCGGCTCCGCACCTCGCGCGCCCGAACCTGCCCGCACCGGCACGTCATTACCCCGCGGGCGTCAACCTGACGTTGGTGCCGTTCGGCGAGCCGGCGCTATGCCACTTCATGTTCCTAGAGCGCCCCGAGGGCATGGAGCTCGAGGGCGCAGAGGGGATCGACGCACCGGTGCACGAGGCGGTGCCGCTGCTGGCGGAGGGCGACATCGTTCCCCAGCCGCAGGACTTTGCGACGATCGGGCATCTCTACCGCTCGATCGAGTGCGGGATTGACCACCTGGCGGAGAAGTTCGGCGAGCAGAACCTGTTTGTCGGCCCACCACGAGCGCAGGCGACGCGCGACTACTTCAACTGGCCGGAGCTCGTGCCGGTCACGGACCTCGCCTCGGCGCACCGGGCGATCGACACCATCTTGGAGCAGGGCGAAGGGGCGCGTGGTCACTGGGAGGACGCCCACTTCGGCCAGTTTGTCCGAATCCTCGACGAGTACCGCGAGCTGAAGGCGGCTCACCCGGACTTCGAGCCGGTACGGCCGGTCCTCTTCGCGACCGTGCGTCCGTCTGAGAACGATGACACCACGCCTCGGATCACGGACGGCGTGACATCGCGCTGCACCGACCTGTTCAACGTCAGCTACGAGATCCTCCTGCAAACCCTGTACCGCTACTTCGCCCACACCGAGGAGACGGACTCGCAGCTCAAGACCCTCTCAGGCGCGGCGATCGGGCTCATGCTCCGCGTCCTCAAGCCGCTCGGCGACACGATCACGACGCTCCCGGTCGGGCCCGAGTACCCGGGGATGACGGCGGGCCCGAGTTTCGAGCTCTTCTACGTGAACGACTACCTGGTGCCCCACCGTGAGGCCGCCTGGACCCTCCTCGAAGAACGCCTACGCGATGCGGTGAACTTCTGCGGCGTGATCCAGAAGGCCGGCGACCAGCGCGTTGCCGCCGAACTCGAGCACGTACGGACTGCGCTCCTCGGCATCGCCGACTCGCTCGCTGGCCATTTCGGCGACTGGGGCGCCGTCAGCCGCTTCGCCGCCAAGCAAAACACCGCGGCCGAGGACGCTGTTATCGATCGGAGGGAGCAAATGGAAGACGGAATCTCATACGAACAGAACATCCGCCAGCTGTTTCGCGACCGCGACATCCAGTCGATGAAGTTCGCGTTCGATCTCTCCTCTTACGACGACGTCCGCGCGAACGCCGAGGCGATCTATGCAAGGCTCGCCGACGGCACCATGCCCTGCGATGGCGCCTGGCCGGCCGAAGATGTCGAACGCTTCCGCACCTGGAT
>JAICVP010000370.1 GCA_025935275.1 Thermoleophilia bacterium | reverse complement strand
GGCGACGTGGCCATCGTCCCGGACGAGGAGTGGCAGACCGCCATGTCCGGCCTCGACCGCTGGGTGACCACCGCCGTAAGCGCGCCGCTCCTCTCGCGGTACGGCTACCCGTTCACCGCGTCGGGATGAGCAAGGCGCGCGTCCTCGTCCTCGCGACGACGCTGCCGGCGGTCCGCGACGACGGGACCCCGCAGTTCGTCCTCGACCTCTCGCTCGGCCTTCAGGACACCTTCGACGTGCTCATCGTCGCGCCGCGCGTACGGGCGGGGAAGCGGGAGGAGGAGATCGGCGGCCTGCGGATCGAACGCTTCGCCTATTTCCCGCGCCGCTTCGAGTCGCTTGCCGACGGCGCGATGCTGCCGAACCTGAAGGCGCGACCCGCGACCGCCGTCCAGGTCCCGTTTCTCCTCGGCGCGTTCCTGTGGTCGTCCTTCCGCGCCGGCCGCCGCTTCCGCCCGGACGTGATCCACGCGCACTGGCTCGTGCCCGGCGGCTTCGTGGCGCTCCTCGTCTCCAAGCTGCTCTCCGTTCCGTACGTGGTCACCGTCCACGGCGCCGACGCGTTCGCGCTGCGGGCTGGAGGCCTGCAATGGCTGAAGCGCGTGATCATGCGGAACGCGGCCGTCGTGGGACTGACGAGCGCGGCGCTCGCGGAGGCGGTCCCCGACGTCGACTCGGTGCCGCAGCCGGTGATCCCGATGGGCGTCGACGTCGAGGGCTTCGCCGAGGGGGTCGGCGAGCGGGAACCGGTCTTCGGCCGGCTCCTCTTCGTCGGGCGCCTCGCGGAGAAGAAGGGCGTCGACGTCCTCCTGCACGCGCTCGCCCAGCTTCCGGACGCGACGCTCGTGGTGGGCGGGGACGGGCCGGACGCCGAGCGCCTGCGAACGCTCAGCGGCGAGCTCGGCGTGGCGGGGCGGGTGCGCTTCGCCGGCCGCCTCTCCCGCCCCATGATCCGGGACGAGCTGCGCACGGCATACGCTGTCGTGATTCCATCGAAGGTCGCCGCGGACGGGGATCAGGACACGACGCCGCTCGTCATGTCGGAGAGCATGAGCGCCGCCGTGCCCGTGATCGCCTCGCGCCTGGGCGGCCTCGCAGAGCAGATCGAGCCCGAGGTCACGGGGCTCCTCGCCGAGCCCGATTCGGCCGATTCGCTGGCGGAGACGTTGCGGAGCGCGCTCGCGGATCCCGAGAAGCTCGCGGGCTACGGGCGCCAGGCGCGCGACCGGATCCGCGGCAGCGCGCTCGACCTGCGGACGACGGTCGCGCGCTATACGGAGATCCTCGGGGACGTCGTCTCGAAGCGGGCGCGCTAGGCGAGCCAGTGCGACAGGTCGCGGTCGAGCCTCTTCTCGAGGCGGCCGACCTCGTCCTTGAAGACCTCGCGCAGGCGGGCCCGCTCGCGCTCGGGGATTGTCTGTCGCTGGAGGTTGCGGTTGACCATCCTGGTCTGTGCGTCGAGCAGGCGCTCGCGGGCGAAGCGCGGCGTCACGTTCCAGAGGCGCCGCTTCATCGGGGCGGACGGGTTGAGGAGCCTGTGCATGAGCCGGTTCTTCGGGACGCCTGAGCGGTTGAACTCCCCCGAGATGTCCGGCACGAACTCGGGATCGACCCCGAGAAACGAGAAGATCCGCCTGCAGGTGCCCTCGGGGTCGCTTCG
>JAICVP010000002.1 GCA_025935275.1 Thermoleophilia bacterium | reverse complement strand
GCGAGCTGCGCGTAGTCGGGCACCTGGTGCGTGAGGTGCGTCTGCGCGAAGCGCTCGTCGTAGAACATCTCCTGCCACTGACGCACCATTCCGAGCCAGCCGTTGTTCACGATCACGACGACGATCGGCAGGCCTTCCAGGACGGACGTCGCGAGCTCCTGGCACGTCATCTGGAAGCAGCCGTCGCCGTCGACGCAGACGACGGTCGCGTCGGGGCGGGCCGCCTTCGCTCCGACGGCCGCGGGAACGCCGTAGCCCATCGTCCCCAGCCCCCCGGAGGTTATGAACGAGCGCGGTCTGTCGCAGACGAGGTACTGCATCGCCCACATCTGGTGCTGGCCCACGCCGGTCGTCCAGACCACGTCGTCGCGCCCGGCGGTGAGGTCGCGCAGCGACTCGAGCACGGTCTGCGGCTTGAGCGTGTCGCTCTTGGCGTAGCGGTACGGGAACTCCTCCCGCCAGGCGTCGATCTGCCGCCGCCAGGCGTCCGGGCCTTTCCCGTTGGCGGCGCGGAGCTTCCGCACCTGGCCTGCGAGCTCGCTCAGGGCGACCTTCAGCGGCCCGACCACCGGGATGTCGGCGCGGCGCAGCTTGCCGATCTCCGCGGAGTCGATGTCGAGGTGGATGACCTTCGCGCCCGCGGCGAAGGCGGAGAGCTTGCCGGTCACCCGGTCGTCGAACCGGGAGCCGACCGCGACCAGGAGGTCGCACTTGTTCATCGCCCAGTTGGCCCACTTGGAGCCGTGCATGCCGGGGGCGCCGTAGGCGAGGGGGTGCGAGTCGGGGAAGGCGCCCTTCGCCATGAGCGTGGTGACGACGGGGATGCCTCCCGCCTCCGCGAGCTCGAGAAGCTCCGCGCACGCGTCGGCGTTGATCGTCCCGCCGCCCACATAGAGGACGGGTTTCTCGGCGGCGGCGAGGGCCTCGGCTGCGGCCGCGATCTGACGCGGGTGCACCCGGACCGGTGGTTTCCAGCCGGGGAGGTCAACGTCGTCGGGATACCGGAAGTCGAACTCTGCCTCCTGCACGTCCTTGGCGATGTCCACGTGGACGGGCCCGCTGCGGCCGGTCTGCGCGACGTGAAAGGCGGCCTTGAGGACTCCGGGCAGCTCCTCCACGTTCTGCACGAGCCAGGAGTGCTTGACGATCGGGAGCGTGATTCCGACCGCGTCGGTCTCCTGGAAGGCATCCGTGCCGATCAGATTGGTGCGCACCTGGCCGGTGATCGCTACGAGAGGTGTCGAGTCCATCCAGGCGTCGGCAATCGGGGTGACGAGGTTCGTCGCGCCGGGACCGGAGGTGGCGATCGCGACGCCGACCCTCCCCGACGCGCGGGCGTAGCCCTCGGCCATGTGGCCGGCGCCCTGCTCGTGGCGGGCAAGGACGTGGCGCACGCTGGAGCCGCGTGCGAACGCGTCGTAGAGCGGCAGGATCGCGCCGCCCGGAATGCCGAAGGCGATGTCGACGCCCTCGGCCTCGAGCGAGCGGAGAATCGCGTCGGAGCCGAGCATCCTCATGCGGCGAACTCCGTGTCCCGCCGCGCCGAGGGGAGGCCGGCGAGGAGGACGTCCATGAACTGGCGGGTCGTGGCGGCCGGACCGGTCTGGACGAGGTCCGGCGTCCGGACTCCGTCCTCGATCGCGGTGGCAACCCCGCGCTCGAGCGTCTGGGCCGCGGCGCGCTCGCCGAGCCCTTCGCCGAGCATGACCGACGCGGCGAGCAGCATGGCCATCGGGTTGGCCACGCCCTGGCCCGCGATCTCGGGCGCCGAGCCGTGGGTCGGGCCGAAGATGCCCATGCCGGTGGAGGACATGCGGCCCGAGGCGACCATGCGCACGTCCTCGTGCGCGAACGCGGCCATGTTGGAGAGCGCCTCCGCGAACACCTCCTGCGTGGCGATGACGTCGAACCGGGCGGGGTCGGCGGCGAGGATGGGGAGGACCGTCTCGACGGCGACGTGCTCGACGATGACGCCTTCGTGCCGCTCGGTGGCGGCCTGCACGGCCGTGAACCATTCCTGGCTCGTGCCGACGGACGTCACCTTCGCCCTCCGCTCACGGGCGAGCCGGAAGGCGCGCTCGATGGCGAGCTGCTCGGCGTCCTCGGCCACAGGGCTGACGAGCGCGACGTCGCCCTCGCGGGAGAGGCGCACGCGCGTCACGCGCCAGGTGAGGTCGAGCTCCGCCTTCACGCCCTCGAGCGCGGGCTCGCGCGTGGCGGCGATCAGCACCGCGTCCGCCTCACGGCAGGCTTCCCGCGTCGCGGGAGGGAGGGGGTGGCCGAAGCGGCGGACTGCGTCCCCGCCGAAGGGCACGTGCACCTCGTCGACGGCAAACCCGTGCAGCCGCGAGACGGCCTCGACGGCGCGGCTGGCTTCGGCCATCAGCTCAGGGCCGATTCCGTCGCCGGCGAGACAGGCGATCTTGTAGCGACGGGCTCTCATGGGACGGCGGCCTCCCGTTCGAAGACGTCGTAAAGCGTGACCTGCTTACGTTGGTCGGCAAGCTGCTTGAAGCGCTTGAACGCTTCGTTCAGCTCGTCGCCCTCGATCTGGATCCCGGCCTCCGCGCAGGCGAGCGCGAACGCGTGCCTGCCGGAGTGCTTCCCGAGCGGCAGCGTCATGACGAGGCCGAGCTCGGTCGGGTCCATGATCTGGTACGTCTGGGCGTCCTTCAGCATCCCGTCCTGGTGGATGCCGGCCTCGTGGGCGAACGCGTTCGCGCCCACGATCGCCTTGCAGCGCTGGACGCTGTAGCCCGTCAGCCGCTCGACGAGATGCGAGGTCTTCCCGATCTCGCCGACGACGATGCCGGTCTCCGTCTCGAAGGAGTCGCGGCGAACGCGGAGCGCCATGACGATCTCCTCGAGCGCCGCGTTGCCGGCCCGCTCGCCGAGCCCGTTGATCGTCGCCTCGATCTGCGTCGCGCCCGCCCGCACCGCGGCAAGGGAGTTGGCCACGGCCAGCCCGAGGTCGTTATGGCAGTGCACGGAGAGGGAGACCTCTTCGAGCTCGGGGCAGAGATGCTGAACCTCGAGGAGGAAGCTCGCGTACTCCTCGGGCAAGCAATAGCCCACCGTGTCGGGGAGGTTGATCGTGGTCGCGCCGGCCTCGATCGCCTCGCGGCACACCTTGGCCACGAAGCGCGGGTCGGAGCGGGTCGCGTCCTCGCAGGAGAATTCGACCTCGTCGGCCTTCGCGTTCGCGTAGCCGACCGCCCAGCGGGCCTGTTCGACCACTTCGGCGGGCTCGAGGCGGAGCTTCTTCTCCATGTGGATCGGGCTTGTCGCGATGAAAACGTGGATGCGGGAGCGCTGCGCGTCGGCGAGCGCTTCCGCGCTGGCGTCGATGTCTTCCTTGCGGGTGCGGGCGAGAGATGCCACCGCGGGTCGATCGACCGCGGCCGCCACGGCTCTCACGCCCTCGAAGTCGCCCGGCGAGGAGACCGCAAAGCCGGCCTCGACGACGTCGACTCCAAGGCGCTCGAGCTGGGTGGCGATCTCCGCCTTCTCATGCGGCTGCAGCGCGATGCCCGGGGACTGCTCCCCGTCGCGCAACGTCGTATCGAAGATGGTGATCCTGCGTGCTGCCACTGCTCCTCCTTCGGCGTCCCCGAAACGGAGACGCACCTCGGGTGTCGTTTCGGTCGGCGTGTGCGCCTTCTAAAGGGCGCGTGGTCGCGTACTCCCCCTTAGCGGGGGAGAATGGCGATAAGGAGAATGGCGACGAGGCCGAGCGACGCCAGGCCGGCAAAACCGGTGGCGGGCAATGCTGTGGCTCGTGACCTCGACTGCACGATTGGCCCAGTCTGCGTAAACCTCACGGGGCTGTCAACCCCCTAAGGAGCAAGCTCGTGTTCCAACTGGCGCGCGAGATCCTCGACCCAGGGGGCCTCGTCCTGCGTGTTCGACGCCCTCGCGACGGCCGCGCGGAGGTCCCGTGAGGCGGCCTGGCGCCGGCTCCCGAGCCGCCGTGCGCAGTAGACCGTGGCGCCTCGCCAGGGGCCCCAGGCGACGAGCGCGGCCCTGATCTCGAGCTTGTCGCCCGTGGCGGGCACGTCGACCACCATGGAGCCCCGCGGCTCCACGTGCTCGATCTCCATGGTCGCGTCCGCCGGGCGCGAGCCGAAGGCAAGCAGCATGGCAAGCGGATTTCCGGGGAAGTTGGCCGGGCGTTTGCGGTCTCCGACCGAGAGCCGGTGCAGGCGATCGCAGCGCAGGCAGCGGGCATATGCGCGCCACCGGCCGGAGACCGGATCCCGGTACGTGACCGACTCGTACAGGTGGCCGGGTGGCCAGTTGAGCCAGCAGGTCATCTTTCCCATCGTCACCCTCTTAGACGTCTCCGCCTTGAGTTAGTGTGGCGCAGCCCGTGAGCGCCTCCGAGCGTCAGAGAGGGGTCGTCCGCCGGCACCGGCGCGGGGAAGGGCTCGAACGCGTCCTGGGAGCGCCGGCGCTCTTCGCCACCGCGTACGGCAACGTCGGTTCCTCCATCTACTACGCCCTCGGCGTCACCGCGCTCTACGCGCTCGGCCTGACGCCGGTCGTATTCGTCATCGCGGGCCTCTTCTTCGCCGCCACGGCAGCCACGTACGCGGAGGGGACGGTCCGCTACCCGGAGGCAGGGGGATCGTCCAGCTTCGCGCGCCACGCCTTCAACGAGACGGTCAGCTTCCTCGCCGCCTGGGCCCAGATGCTGAACTACGTCGCCACGATCGCGATCTCGGCGTTCTTCGTGCCGCACTACCTCTCCGTCTTCTGGGGCCCGCTGCGCGAGAACCCTTGGGATGTGCGCGGCGCGATCGTCGTCGTGATCCTGCTCGTCCTCCTGAACGTCGTCGGGATCCAGGAGTCGACGCGGATCAACGTCCTGCTCGCCGTGATCGACTTCGCTACGCAGGTCCTGCTCGTCGTCCTCGGCTTCGTGCTCGTCTTCAGCCCGGCGATCCTCAAGTCGAACGTCATCTGGGGGCAGGCGCCGACATGGGACCAGTTCTTCCTCGCGATTCCGGTCGCGATGCTCGCCTACACGGGCGTGGAGACGGTCTCGAACCTCGCGGAGGAGGCCCGCGAGCCCGCTAGAAGCGTCCCCAACGCCTACAAGCTGATCGCGGGGGCGGTCTTCGCCATCTACTTCACGCTTCCGATGATCGCGCTCTCCGCCATGCCGGTCTCGTTCGTGAACGGCGAGTACTCGACGGTTCTCGGCGAGAACCCTCCGCAGGGCTATGCGAACGACCCGGTCCTCGGGGTGGTGAAGAACCTCGGGATCAGCGGCGACTTCCTGCAGGCGCTCGAGATCTACGTGGGGGTTCTCGCCGCCACGATCCTGTTCATCGCCACGAACGCCGGCGTCATCGGCGCCTCCCGGATCACGTACGCGATGGCGAGCTACCGCCAGCTGCCCCTGATGTTCCGGCGGCTCCATCCGCGTTTCCTGACGCCCTGGATCGCGATCGTGTTCTTCGCGGGGCTCGTTCCGATCGTGGTGATCCTCCCCGGGCAGACGACTTTCCTGGGCACGATCTACTCCTTCGGCGCGACCCTGTCCTTCACCGTCGCGCACGCCGCGATCGTCGCCCTCCGGGCCCGACGCAGGGACGAGGAGCTCGTCTTCCGCGCCCGCCCGAATCTGCGCTGGCGCGGGATCGACTGGCCGCTCTTCGCCATCTTCGGCGGCATCGGCACCGGGCTCTCGTGGCTCGTCATCGTCGTCCAGGACGCCGCGACGCGCTGGGCCGGGCTCGGCTGGCTCGCGCTGGGGCTCGCGTTCTACTTCGTCTATCGGCGGCGGTTCGTGCACGAGCCCCTGAAGGCGACGGTGCGTGCCCCCGCGCTCGTGCTCGGCCCCTCCCTCGAGCTTCTGTACCAGACCATCGTCGTGCCCGTCGTCCGCAACGCGGAGTCCGAGGAAGCGCTGGTCGCGGCCGCGCGACTCGCCGCCGACCGGCGCGCGACGATCGCCGCGGTGCACGTGCTCGAGGTTCCGCTCGAGCTCCCGATCGATGCGCCCTTGCCGGAAGAGGAAGCGGAGGCGAACGACCTGCTGGAGGATGCGCGCGGCTTCGTCGAGGCCTACGGCGTGCGCGTCGTGACGAGGCTGGTGCGCGCCCGGCGCGCCGGCCCCGCGATCGTCGAGGAGGCAGTGAGCCGCCAGGCCGAGCTGATCGTCATCGGCGCCAAGCGGCGGCTCGCACGCGGCCGCACGCCGATCTTCGGCCGCACCGTCGACCTCGTGCTCAAGGACAGCCCGAGCCGCGTCCTGCTCACGGCGACGCGCAAGGCGGCATGACCCCCGAGCTTCGTCTCAAGCTCACGGTCGTCCTGTCCGCCTTGATGGTCGTACTGGGCGTGGCCCTCCTCGTCGAGACGATCGTGCTGGGAGGCGGAATCGGCTACGTCTTCGGGGGGCTGCTCGTCCTGGCCGGCGCCGGCCGGCTGTACGTTTCCTTGAGGTAAATGGCCAAGAAGACTCCTCGCCTGGCGCGCGTTCTAGGAGCCGATTCGCTCGCCTCTGTCGCCTACGGCGAGATCGGGTCGTCCATCTACTTCGCGCTCGGCGTCGTCGCCCTCTACGCGCTCGGGGCGACGCCCTGGGTGCTCCTCGGGGTGGGCGTCCTCTTCCTTCTGGTCGCTCTCTCGTACGCGGAGGGAACGGCGGCCCTGCCGGAGACCGGAGGCGCCGCCACGTTCGTCCGCCGCGCCTTCAACGACCCCGCCGGGTTCATCACCGGCTGGGCGCTTTTCCTCGACTACCTGATCGTGATCGCCCTCGCCGCTCTGTTCGTGCCGCATTACCTGGGCACGGCGCTTGGCTGGGATGCCGTGACCGACTCGCCCTGGGATGTCGTCATCGGGGTGCTCGTGATCCTTGGCGTGGCCGGCATTCGCCTCGTGCGCCGGGCCCGGATGTACACGGCGGCGATTTTCATCGCGATCCTGGCGTTCCTCTCGCACCTCCTGATCATCGCGCTCGGCTTCGCCTTTCTGCTCTCGGCCGAGGGCTTCGGCGAGGGAATCGACCTCGGCACCGCACCGACGTGGCACGCGCTCGTCTTCTCGCTCTCGCTGGCCATGCTCGCGTTCACCGGTCTCGAGACCGTCTCGAACCTCGCCGCCGAGGCGCGCGAGCCGGGCAAGGCGCTGCCCCGCAGCCTCTTCGCCGGCATCGGCGCGGTGGTGATCGTCTCCTTCGCGATCGCGGCGATCGGGCTCTCCGCGTACCCACCGCATCCGGACCCCGCCGGCCCGGACGGCTGGGCCACGGATCTCGGGACGACATGGATCCGTGCGCCGCTCGTCGGGATCTCGGAGGCTTTCGGCGGGTCGCTCCCGGACGCCGCCGTGAACATCATCAAGGTCTTCCTCGGCGTCACGGGCGCGATCATCCTGACCTCGGCGATCGCGACCTCTCTCTCGGGAGCTGGGCGGCTTGCGTACTCGCTCGGGCAGCGCGCCATGCTGCCCCGCTCCTTCGGCCGGCTGAACCAGCGGACGTTCATCGCGCCGGCCTCGATCGTGAGCGGCGCCGCGATCGCCGCCGTCCTCCTCGTCATCGCCGAGCTCGTCGGCAGGGGCGTCACCTTCCTCGCGAGCCTCTACAGCTTCGGAGCCCTGATCGCGTTCACCGCGGCGCAGCTCGCTGTCATCCGCCTGCGGTTCACGGAGCCCGACCTGGCTCGGCCCTACCGCGTTGCTGGGAACCTTCGCGTGCGAGGCGTGCCTGTTCCGCTCGCCGCGCTCATCGGCGCGCCGCTCACCTTCGCGCTCTGGATCGCCACGCTCTACACGCATGACGCGGCCAGGATCGCCGGGCCCATCTGGCTCGTGCTCGGCGCGCTTCTCTTCATCGCCGTGCGCAAGGCCCGCCACGAGCGCCTGCTCGAGCACGTCGAGCCCGCGGTGCCCGATCTCGTCCCCGAGGAGGAGGGGGTCTACGAGCGGATCCTCGTCCCGGTCAAGCTCGGCCAGATCGGGGATGAGATGCTCGCGACCGCGATCCGGCTGGCGGAGGAGCGCGGCTGCGCGGTGCGCGCCGTGCACGTGATCAAGGTTCCTCTGGAGCTACCCCTCGACGCGGAGCTGCATGACGAGGAGGAGAGGGCCGAGGCTTCCCTCGCGGAGGCGAAGCTCCTGGCCGCGGAGCACGGAGTGGAGGTCGAGGGCGAGATCGTGCGCGGGCGCGCCATCGGCGAGTCGATCGTCCAGCAGGCGGAGGGCGACGGCGTCGACCTCATCCTCATGGGCTCCGCGCCCCGCTGGCGGCGCCAGTCCCGCTTCTTCAGCCCCACCGTGGACTACGTGCTGCGCCGCGCCCCCTGCGAGGTGATGGTCGTGACATATCCCCAGGGCGTTCTCGAGGAATAGTGTTCCGCCGGTGAAGGCTCTCATCGTCGGCGTCGGGAGAGTGGGCTCTGCGGTGGCCGGAAGGCTGCACGACGAGGGCTGGGAAGTCGTGGTCGTCGACGAGAGCGAGGAAGCTCTCGGGCGGCTCGGCGCGAACTGGCCCGGCGAGTTCCACCTCGGCCACGGGATGGACACGACGGTTCTCGAGGAGGCCGGGATCGCCGACGCAGACGCGTTCGTCGCCTCCACCGACGGCGACAACACCAACATCGTCATCGCACAGATCGCAAGGCAACGCTACGAAATCCCGGTGGTCGCGGCGCGGATCCTCGACCCGGCGCGCGCCGACTTCTACTCCGGCCGCGGCTTCGACGTCGTCTCGCCCACGAAGACGGCCATCGCCGAGTTGAGCCACAGCGTGCTCTCGTCGGGCGGCAGCTGATGTTCGTCGTCGTGGTGGGGGGAGGAAAGGTCGGCGTCAGCGTCACACGGACGCTGCTCGCGCTGGGCCACGAGCTCGTGCTCGTCGAACAGCAGCAGCCGCGCTACGAGCGCCTGGAGGAGGAGTTCCAGCACCGCGCGATCCACGGCGACGCCACCGAGATCTTCGTTCTCGAGCAGGCCGGTCTCGGCCGCCCGCCGGACATCGTCGTCGCGGTGACCGGCGACGACGAGGACAACATCGTCATCTGCCAGCTGGCCCGGGAGAAGTACGGCGTCCCCAAGGTGATCGCCCGCGTCAACGACCCGCGCAACCAACCGCACTTCGACCTCCTCGGCATCTCACCGACGGTCTCCGCGACCTCGATGGTGCTCGCGCTCGTCGAGCACGAGGTCCCCCAGCACGAGCTGGTGCACCTCCTCGAGCTACGGAAGGAGAACCTCGAGATCGTCGAGGTGGAGATCAAGCCGAGCTCGTCGGCAGCCGGAAAGAAGGTGGAGGACCTCCACCTGCCGCGGACCGCGCGCCTCATCTCGGTCGTGCGCGACGGACGGGCCGAGATCGCGGTCGGCTCGACCGAGCTGCACGCGGGCGACCAGGTGCTGGCCATCCTCGAGCCGGGCAGCGAGGACGACCTGAAGTCCGTGCTCCTGTCGACCTAGCGGTTGGGGTCGTCGGGGCCGCCGGGCCCGAGGAACTCCTGGTCGGGCGCCTCGCGGACGACCTCGCCCGTCGTCGTCTTCGAGCCGGCGAGCGCGAAGAACCAGATGAGCCCTCCGACGATCACGACCGCGGCGAGGATGACTCCGAGCAGCGGTCCGCCGAACGCCGTACCGAGGCTGATGACGACGGCGGCGAGGACGACGAGGATGATGATGGCGGTCACGGAGTCATGGTCCCTCGGGCCCGCCCGTGTCAAACCGCTATTCGCCCGGGTGGTGGCGGCCGTGGTACGCGATGAGGGTGCAGAGGAGGCCGACGAGGCCGATGCCGGGGCCGACCTCGTAGAGGAGGCGCTGGTCGTCCGTCCGCGTCACGTCGAGGAGGAGCCCGCCGACGCCGATCCAGACCGACGCCAGAATCGCGGGGAGGAGCGTGAGGATGACCGCCCAGTCGTGCCAGGGCCGGCCGTGCCGTTCCCAGTGGACGTAGGAGACGAGCGCGAGCACGACGACGAACGCTGCGGGGACGATCCCGGTCCACGCCTCCCCGGAGCCGATCGCCACCCAGAGCGCGAGGACGACCGCGCCGGCGGTCAGGTACTTCGGCATTACTTCGTCCGTGAGAACCGGTGGACGGCCTCGAGGAGCTCGCGGCTCTTCTCGGCCGCGACCTCGGCGTCTCCAGACTCGAGCGCGCCGGCGACGCAGTGGTTCACGTGCTCGTCGAGAATCTTGAAGGCGACGCTTTCGAGCGCGGTCGTGGCGGCGGCGATCTGCGTGAGGATGTCGATGCAGTAGCGCTCGTCCTCGACCATGCGCTCGATGCCGCGCACCTGCCCCTCGATGCGGTGCAGCCGTTTGACGAGGGCCTCTTTCTCGCCCACGTATCCGTGTGTCATGTCTCCTCCCTCGGGCTCGAGAAGCGGCGGAGCCGCAGGCTGTTGGTGACGACGAAGACGCTCGAGAACGCCATCGCTCCCGCGGCGACGATCGGGTTGAGAAGCCCGGCCACCGCCAGCGGGATCGCGGCGACGTTGTAGGCGAACGCCCAGAAGAGGTTGCCCTTGATCGTGGCGAGGACGCGGCGTGAGAGGCGGATGGCGTCCGCTGCGGCTCGCAGATCGCCGGAGACGAGCGTCAGGTCGGCCGCCTCGACCGCGATGTCGGTGCCGGTGCCGAGCGCGAGGCCGAGGTCGGCCTGGGCAAGGGCAGGGGCGTCGTTGATCCCGTCCCCGACCATGGCGACGACCTCGCCCTCGTCCTGGAGGCGGCGCACCTCGTCGGCCTTCTCGGCGGGCAGGACCCCCGCGACGACGCGCTCGATCCCGACCTCGCGCGCCACCTGCTCCGCTGCTGCTTCGGAGTCGCCCGTCAGGAGGAGGGGAGTCAGGCCCAGGGCCCGGAGGTCGGCGACGGCCTCGGCGCTCGTCGGCTTGATGCTGTCGGCGACGCTCACCCGGCCGGCGAGGACTCCGTCGACGGAGACCGCGCCGCGGTCCACCTCGACTCGGTGGCCCTCGACGAGGCCGCTGACGCCGCGTCCCGCGACGCTCTTGAACTGCTCGACCGAGGGGAGGGAGCCGAAGCGGGCTCGCGCTGCCTCGGCGATCGCGCGGCCGACCGGATGCTCGCTCGCATCCTCGACGGCGCCGGCCAGCCGAAGGGCTTCCGGCGAGAGGCCGTTGTCCTCCAGCCGGACCCGGCCCTCGGTCACCGTGCCGGTCTTGTCGAGGACGACGGTGGTCACCTCGCGGGTCTTCTCCAGGACTTCCGGCCCGCGGATGAGGATGCCGAGCTGCGCGCCGCGCCCCGTTCCGACCATGAGCGCCGTGGGGGTGGCGAGGCCGAGGGCGCACGGGCAGGCGATGATGAGCACCGCCACGGCGGCCGTGAAGGCGTCTGCAGCGTCTCCCGTCGCGAGGAGCCAGCCGGCGAGGGTTGCGAGCGAGACGACGAGCACCACAGGGACGAAAATCGCCGAGACCCGGTCGGCGAGCCGCTGTACGCGCGCCTTGCCCGTCTGCGCCTGCGCGACGAGCTGTGCGATGCGGGCCAGCGTCGTGTCGGCACCCACCCTGGTTGCCCGGACGACGAGGCGCCCGGAGACGTTGATCGTCGCGCCGACGACCTCGTCTCCAGGCACCGTGTCCTCCGGCAGAGGCTCGCCGGTGAGCATCGAGCGGTCGACTGCGGACTCCCCCTCGATGACGACGCCGTCGGTCGGGATCCTCTCGCCGGGACGCACAACGAACACGTCCCCGACCCGGATTCCGCGGTCCGGCACGGACAGATCGGCGAGCGCGCGAATGGCCTCGCCCGCGCGCCGGCGGGCCCGGGCCTCGAGGAAGCGACCGAGCAGGATGAGCGTGGTGATTACCGCCGCGACCTCGAAGTACGTGTCCGCGTCGTCGACGAAGAGAAGCGCGGCGACTGACCAGGTCCAGGCGGACAGCGTCCCGAGGGAGACCAGCGTGTCCATCGTCAGGGTCCGGTACGCGAGGTTGCGGACCGCCGCCCGGTGGAAGGGCCAGCCGGCGACGAACACCACCGGTGTGGCCAGCGCGAGCGCCAGCCACTCCCAGCCGTCGAACTGGAGCGGAGGGACCATCGCGACGAGCGCGAGCGGAATCGTCAGGGCGGTTGCGAGCGCGAGCCGCCGGCGCACGGTGTCCCGCGATTCCGTCTTCGCCTCGCTCTCGGGTGCAGCGCGATACCCCGCTGCCTCGACCGCGGCCAGGAGGGCGTCGACGTCGAGTGCCGACTCGTCGTAGCTGACGGCCGCCTTCTCGGTGGCGAGGTTCACCGAGGCCCGCACGCCTTCGAGCTCGTTCAGGCCGCGCTCGACACGCGCCGCACAGCTCGCGCAGGTCATCCCCTCGAGCTCGAGCGTGATCTGGGTCACGCTCTCAGTTTATACCCCCTAGGGGTTTATGACCTTCCGGTCGACCACGTGGCCGGAGAGGTTCACGGCTTTGAGCCGAATGGCGCCGGGACGGACGACGATGTCGAGGAAGCCGTGTCCACTGCGTGCGAAGTCGCGCGTCGGGTAGCCGGCGGGGCACTTGCGCAGCGAGTAGAGCTCCTGGCCTCCTCCTCCGTGCACGACGTACGTGACGCCGTGTCGCGGCGCGAACCGCTGATAGTTGTGGTCGTGGCCCGAGAGGACGAGGGCGACGCCGTAGCGCTCGAAGAGCGGCACCCACCTCGACACGACTTCCGGGTTGCTGAGATAGCCGCCACAGGTGTAGGCCGGGTGGTGGAGCGTGACGATCTTCCAGGTCGCGGTCGAGGCGGCGAGATGCCGCTTCAGCCAGCGAGTCTGCCGGTCGCCGACCGAGCTCGAGTTGAGGACGAAGAGGTCGAAATCGGGACGCGACCGTTGGTAGTGGGACGACGGCATGCGGAGCGCCTTGAATTCGTAGCGCCCTCCGTCGACGCGCACGTCGTGGTTTCCGAGCGTGCCCCGCGGCCAGACCCCCGCGCCCTCGAGCCAGCCGAACGCGTCGCGCCAGTTGCTCCGAAACGCGGCCGGGCTCTCGGTGTAGTCGTTGTCCCCGAGCGTGACCAGGAGGCTGGCGGGGTGGTCGGCTTCCCAGCCCTCGATCGCCGCCCCGGTCGCGCGCTCGGTCGAGCCCCCGACTCCGAAGTCGCCGACGGCGAGAATCCGCGTCGCCGAGCCGGAGGGAGCGGAGAAGACCAGCGCGAGCGCGATCGCGGCCGTTGCGGTCACTCGGCGCACCCGGTCGGTTGTACCATGCCGCGCGCTCATGCGACTCAGCCTCGTCCCCCGTCCCGCGGAGTTTTACGAGCTCTTCACAGAGGCCGGCGCGAACGCCCTCGAGGCCGCGCAGAAGGCGGAGACGCGCTTCCGCGAGTTTCCCAACTCCTCGGTCACGCAGGCCGACGTCAAGGCGACCGAGCACGAGGGCGACCGGATCACGCGAGACCTGATCAGGCTCCTGAACACGCAGTACGTGACGCCGTTCGACCGCGAAGACATCTTCGCGCTGGCGACCGCGATCGACGACGTGGTCGACCACATCGAGGAGGCGACCGACCTCCTCGAGCTCTACGGCGTCGAGTCACCCACGCGCCAGTCCATTGAGCAGGCGAGGATCCTGGCCGCCGCGGTCGGCCATCTGAGCTCCGCGCTCGGCGCGCTCAAGGGCCAGCGTGGAATCCAGGAGGAGCTGATCAAGCTCAAGGAGCTCGAAGACGAGGGCGACCGCGTGCTTCGCGACGCCATCGCCGATCTCTTTCGCGACGAGCGCATCGACCCGCTGACGGTCATCCGGTGGAAGGACATCTTCGAAGCGCTCGAGGACGCCCTCGACGCCGCCGAGACCGCTGCGAACGTCGTCGGCAACATCGTGGTCAAGAACGCCTAGAGCCGCATGGACGACCTCACGCTCGTCGCAGTCGTCGTCGTCGCGCTTTTCTTCGACTTCACGAACGGGTTCCACGACACGGCCAACTCGATCGCGACGAGCGTCTCGACCCGCGCGCTCTCGCCGCGCCTCGCCGTGCTCATGTCGGCGGTGCTCAACTTTGCCGGCGCGTTCGTCTCCTTCAAGGTGGCCGCGACAATTGCGAGCGGCCTCGTCGACACGGATGCGATCACCCTCGACATCGTCCTTGCCGGCCTTGTCGGTGCGATCACCTGGAACCTGATCACGTGGTACCTCGGCTTGCCCTCGAGCTCCAGCCATGCGCTCATCGGCGGTGTGATCGGGTCAGGCATCGCGGCTGCGGGGCTCGACGTCGTGAACTGGCACGGGCTCGTCGACAAGGTGCTCGTCCCGTCGCTCCTCGCGCCCTTCTTCGGGATCGTCCTCGCGGCCGCGATCATGCTCGCGCTCCTCTGGATCATCCGGCGCCGGCACCCAGGGGTCGTGAACCGCGTCTTCCGGCGGTTGCAGATCGTGTCCGGCGGGTTCGTCGCGTTCACCCACGGGACGAACGACGCGCAGAAGACGATGGGGATCATCTCGCTCGCTCTCGTCGTCTCCGGAAATCTCGACCCGGACTTCTCTCGCCCGCCCAACTGGGTCATCTTCAGCGCCGCCATCGCGATGGCGCTCGGCACCTATGCGGGCGGCTGGCGGATCATCAGGACCCTCGGCACCCGCGTGGCGAAGCTCGACCCGCCCCAGGGCTTCGCCGCGCAGACGTCCTGCGCGACGATCCTCTGGGCAACCGCGCACTACGGCTTCCCTGTCTCGACGACGCACACCATCTCGGGCTCCGTCCTCGGCGCGGGCGCGACACGGAGGCTTTCGGCCGTCCGGTGGGGCGTGGCTGGAAACATCCTCGTTGCGTGGGTGATGACCATCCCGTGCGCCGGGCTCGTCGGCGCAGGCATGGAGGCTCTGACCCGGCTGCCCGGAGGAACGGCGCTCGTCTTCGTCCTCACCGGCCTCATCGCGGCGGCCGCATTTCTCGGGCGCTCGTTCCAGGGCCGCAGGCTGGCGGCCGCGGGATCCGCGGCGTAAAGAAGCGGGTCTTTCGCGGTAAAACCCCTGTAAATCGCGCTTCGGCAGCCTGCGGAGGCAGCTACCGTCGAAGCATGCGGACAAACGACGACATCTGGCTTCCGGAGCGAGACGCGTGGGGAGCCGACCGGCTGGCGTGGGAAGACGAGCAGCAGGACGAATCGCAGCGCGAGCCCGACGAGACCGAGGCTGTGCCCGAAGATCCCCGCTACTGAACGGCATATAGTCGCCCGATGGCTACCTCAAGCCCTCTCCCGCAGCTCGACGGGGGCACGTTCATCACCGACGGCGGAATGGAGACGACCCTGATCTTCAGGGAGGGGCTCGAGCTGCCAGAGTTCGCCGCCTTCGTCCTCCTGGACGACGAGGACGGCCTCGCGTCGCTCCGCTCCTACTACGCGGCCTACGTCGCGATCGCGAAGCGCCACGGTGTCGGGATCGTCCTCGACGCGCCGACGTGGCGCGCGAATCCCGACTGGGGCGAGCGGCTGGGCTACTCGGCCGAGGCCCTCGCCGACGTCAACCGCAGGGGAGTCGCGCTCCTGGAAGAGGTGCGCTCCGCCGCGGGCGTCGACGTCGTAATCAGCGGCTGCATCGGGCCTCGCGGCGACGGCTACGTCGTTGCCGACGCGATGAGCCCGGACGAGGCGCAGGCTTACCACTCGGCCCAGGTCTCCACCTTCGCCGGGACAAGCGCGGATCTCGTCAGCGCGCTGACCCTGAACTACGCCGGCGAGGCGACCGGAATCGCGCGGGCGGCCGTCGCTGCCGGCATCCCGTCGGTGATCTCCTTCACCGTCGAGACGGACGGGCGGCTGCCGAGCGGCCAGGAGCTCCGGGACGCCGTGGCCGAGGTGGACGAGGCCACCGACGCTGCGCCGGCCTACTACATGGTCAATTGCGCCCATCCGACGCACTTCGAGAACGTGCTCGCCGAAGGCGGTCTCGAGCGCATCCGTGGCCTGCGGGCCAACGCCTCGTCGAAGAGCCATGCCGAGCTCGACGAGGCCGAGGACCTCGACCAGGGGGACCCGGACGATCTGGCCGCGCGGTACCGGGCGTTGAAGCCGCTGCTGCCGGGGCTCAACGTCGTCGGTGGGTGCTGCGGCACCGATGAGCGGCACATCGAGTCCATCTGCGCCGCGTTTGCCCGCTAGTCAGTGGGAGGCGTCGGTGAACTCGCGGAACTGCCCGCTGACCAGGAATGCCGTTTGCTCGCCGATGTCGACGGCGTGATCGCCGATCCGCTCCAGGCACCGTGAGACGAGCAGCATCCTGAGGCCCCACTCGCGGAGGTCGGGGTCGGCCGTGAGCGAAAGGATCTGGTGGACGACCCGCCGGTTGGCGGCGTCGATCAGCTCGTCCATCTCGACGAGCGACTCGGCGCTCTCGACGTCGCGGTTGGCGAAGGAGTCGAGGGCGGCCTGGATCATCTCCTCGGCACGTGCGCCCATGTCTTCGAGCGCCTCCGCGAGCGTCTCGTCCGGGGGCGTGTCGTGGACGAGCTTGGTCAGCTTGGCCACGGTCACGCAGTAGTCGGCCATACGCTCGAGGTGCAGGTTGATGTGCAGGACCGCGAGGACGTTGCGCAGGTCGATGGCGACCGGGGTCTGGCGGGCAAGGAGCGACTGGATGCCCTCCTCGATGGCGACGTAGGTCTCGTCGACCTCGTCGTCGAAGGCAATCACCTCGTCGGCCAGCTCCGCGTCCTGGCGCTCGAGCGCCGTCAGGCACCCGCGCAGGGCGCGCAGCACCAGCCCCCCTTCTTCCTGGAGCGCCGACTCGAGCTGGTCGAGCTCTTCCTGGAGAGAGATCCGCATCAGCCGAACCTCCCGGTGACGTAGTCCTCCGTCCGCTTGTCGGCGGGCTTCGTGAAGATCGTCGGCGTCGCGTCGTACTCGACGAGCACGCCGCTGCGCTTGCCGTCGTCGACCTGCACGCTGAAGAACGCCGTCATGTCGGCGATGCGCGCCGCCTGCTGCATGTTGTGCGTGACGATCACGATCGTGTACTCGCGCTTGAGCTCGTGCATCAGATCCTCGATCCGCGTGGTCGAGATCGGGTCGAGCGCGGAAGCGGGCTCGTCCATGAGCAGCACGTCCGGCTCGACGGCCAGGCAGCGTGCGATGCAGAGGCGCTGCTGCTGTCCTCCGGAGAGGCTCAGCGCGCTCTCGTCGAGGCGGTCCTTGACCTCGTCCCAGAGCGCTGCCTGCTGGAGCGCCCGCTCGACGCGGCCGTCGAGGTCGTCGGTCATGCCGAGGACGCGCGGGCCGAACGCCACGTTGGCGTGGATCGACTTCGGGAACGGGTTCGGCTTCTGGAACACCATCCCGATCCGCTTCCGCACCTCGACGGCGTCCACCTGCGGGCCGTAGAGATCCTGACCGTGGTAGAGGATCGTGCCCTCGACCGCGGCGCTCGGGATCAGGTCGTTCATCCGGTTGAAGCAGCGAATGAACGTGCTCTTGCCGCAGCCGGAGGGCCCGATGAAGGCTGTGACGAAGTTCTTGTAGACCTCGAGCGAGACGTCACGGAGTGCCGGGTTCCCGCCGTACGACACGGTCAACCCGGAGACGTCGAAGACGACCTCTCGGGACTCGCGCGGCGGAAGCTCCCGCTCCCGCTGTTGGGCTACCTGCACGGGAGTCTCGATGATATTCACCACCTCTTCTGATAGCGATTGCGGAGCCAGATCGCGCCGGCGTTCAGGAGCAGCACCATGATGAGGAGGACGATGATGGCCGCGGCGGCGAGCGCCTTGAACTTCTCGTCCGGCAGCTTCGTCCAGTTGTAGATCTGCACCGGAAGGGCGGTGAACGGGCCGAGCACGGTGGGATTGAAGGAGATGTACGTCAGCGCCCCGATCAGGATCAGGGGCGCTGTCTCGCCGATGGCGCGCGCGAGCGCGAGGATCGAGCCGGTTGCGATTCCCGGAATCGCCGCCGGAAGCACCTGGCGCGAGATCACCTGCCACTGCGTCGCGCCGAGCGCGTAGGCGCCCTCGCGGATCGAGCCCGGCACGGCGCGGATGGCCTCGCGCGCGGCGATGATCACGGTGGGGAGGACGAGCAGCGTGAGGATGAGGGCGCCTGCGAGGAGCACACGCCCCAGCCCGAGGCCGCGGACGAGGAACGCGAGCCCCAGGATCCCGTAGACGATCGACGGCACCGCCGCGAGGTTCTGGATGTTCAGCTCGAGCAGGCGGTTGTACCAGCGGTTCCGGTCCGCGTACTCCTCCAGGTAGATCGCCGTCCCGACGCCGATCGGAACAGTGAAGAGGATGAGGAGGACGCCGAGGTAGAGCGTGGCGAGGATCGCCGGACGCGCGCCTGCGATGTCGGGATCGGAGGAGGGTGGGTTCGTGAGGAGGACGGGGTCGACGTAGGCAACGCCCTTCCGGAGAACGTCGAAGAACAGCGTGCCCAGCGCGAGGAAGCCGACGGCCATGGAGAGGAGGAGCAGCGCGACGAAGATCCGACCGCGCCAGACTCCGCGCCGGCGGCCAGTCGCGACTGCGGCGGCGCTCATTCGTACACCTCCCGATACTTGCGGACGAGCCTGATCGAGACCGCGTTCAGGACCAGCGTCATGACGAAGAGCGTGGCGCCGACCGCGAAGATCGTCTTGTACTCCGTCGAGCCGGTCGGGACGTCGCCGGCGCCGGTGGCGGCGATGAAGGCCGACATGGTCTCGACCGCCTCGCGCGGATCGAAGCTGAGGGTCGGCTGCTGGCCCGCGGCGAGCAGCACGATCATCGTCTCGCCGATCGCGCGCGAGATTCCGAGCACGAACGCGGCGACGATCCCGGAGATGGCCGCGGGCACGACGATGCGCGTCGACACCTGCAGCTTGCTCGAACCGAGCGCATAGGCGCCGTAGCGGAGGTCGCGGGGAACGGCCGACATCGCGTCCTCCGAGAGCGACGCGACCGTCGGGATGATCATCACCCCCATCACGAGGCCGGCGCTGAGGGCGTTGAACACGCCGACCCCCAACCCGAGATCCCGCAGGTGCGGTGTCACCCACGTGAGTGCGAAGTAGCCGTAGACGACCGTGGGGATGCCGGCGAGGAGCTCTAGGGCCGGCTTCAGCGTCGCGCGCACGCGAGGTCGCGCGTATTCGCTGAGGAAGATGGCCGACCCGAGCCCGAGTGGGATCGCGATCAGCGAGGCCCAGAGCGTCACCGAGATCGTCCCGACGATCAGCGGGATGACGCCGAACGAGGCCTGCAGGAAGAGTGGTGCCCACTCCGTGCCGGTGATGTAGTCCCGGAAGCTGACGACCTGGAAGAACTCGAAGGCGGGGAGGAAGAGGGCGAGCACGATGCCGACGGTGGTCGCAACGGAGACGAGAGCGCACCCCGCGAGGAGGCCCTTGATCACGACCTCGCCCCAGCGCTTGCGCGCCGGGGCGAGGGAAAGCGGAACTGCGGGGCTCGACACCTAGCCGGTGGCCGCCGTGAAGTCCGACTCGGCCTTCTGGGCCTGCTCGTCGGTCATGGGCACGAAGGCCGCCTTCTCGGCGATCTGCGCCTGGTTGTCGAGGATGTACTTCATGAATGCCGCCACCTCTGGCTTCTGCAGCGACGTGTTCTTGACGTAGACGAAGAGCGGACGCGAGAGCGGCGTGTAGGAGCCGTCCTGCACCGTTTCGCTCGTGGGGGCGACGCAGCCGGAGCCACCGTCGACCTCGACGTCGTTCAGCGTGTCCTGGTTCTGCTCGAAGTAGGAGAGCCCGAAGTAGCCGAGACCGCCCTTGTCGCCGGAGACCGCCTGCACCGTGACGTTGTCGTCCTCGGTCGCCTGGTAGTCCGTCCGGCTCGCGTCCTCCTCGCCGTTGATGACGCCGGTGAAGAAGTCGAAGGTGCCCGAATCCGTGCCCGGGCCGGCGAGGGTCAGCTTCTGGTCGGGGAAGCTGGGGTCGACCTGGTTCCAGTTGTCGACCTTGGAGTCCGGGCCCCAGATCTTCGCGAGCTGCTCGACCGTGAGGCAGGTCGCCCAGTCGTTCTCCTTGTTGGTGACGACTGCGATGCCGTCGTTCGCCACCTGAAACTCGGTGTAATCGATGCCGTTTTCCTGGCAGACGGGCACCTCTTCGTCCTCCTTGATCGGGCGTGAGGCGTCCGAGAGATCGGTCTCGCCGGCGCAGAAGCGCTCGAAGCCGCCGCCGGTGCCGGAAATCCCCACGGTGACCTGCACCCCGGAGTTTTGTGCCTGGAAGTCTTCTGCCGCAGCGGTGACGAAGGGGCCGACCGTGCTCGAGCCGTCGGCCTCGATCCGGCCGGAGAGGCTCGAGCCGCCGTTCGTCGCGGCGTTCGTGCCGTCGGACGAGGAGTCGCTACGGCCGCAGGCCGCAGTGGCGCTCGCCAGGAGCCCGGCCGCAAGAACGAGCAGGAGGACCCTGCTCTGAGGGCGAATACCCACGGTTCTCCTTTCCTTTCGTGTCATTCACCCGAGTGTCGGGCCGACGCTCGGGCGCGTGGGCTGAAAGGCCGTGAAGAAGTGGTTACGGGCTGGTGAATGAGACCCGGACGGTGAGGCCGGATCCCCGCTCGCTCTCTGCCTCGACGGTGCCGCCGGCCGAGTTGGCGATGTGCTTCACGATCGCGAGCCCCAGACCGGTGCCGCGCGAAGCCCGCGCACGGTCGGCGCGATAGAAGCGCTCGAAGAGACGCGGGAGGTCGTCATCGCCGACGCCGACGCCGTTGTCGGAGGCGACCAGCTCTCCGGGGCTGACGGTGAGCGTGAACGTCGACCCCGGCCCCGCGTAGCGGATTGCGTTTTCGGCGAGATTTGCCGCGATCACCCTGATCATGCGCGGCCGCAACGGGAGCTCGGCCTCGGGATCCCCCTCGGCGCGAAGGCTGAGCCCGGACCGGGCGGCGGGCTCGCCGAGGCCTTCGACGACCTCCTCCAGGATGGGGAGGGCGGTGGTCGAGCCCAGCGCGACGAGCTCACGCCCCGACTCGAGCTCCGACAGGAAGAGCACGTCGTCGATCAGCTCGCCGATCTGGCGGACCTCGGCCTGCGCCTGTTCGATCAGCTCGTCCCGGTCCGAACCCGGGAGCGTCGCTGTTTCGAGCAGCGCGAGCAGCCGTGCGAGCGGGGTGCGGAGCTCGTGGGAGACGGACGCGGTGAAGCCCGCGCGGAGCTCCTCGTACGCACCGAGGTCGCCGGGGTCGCGCACGTAGACGAGCGTCTCCTGGGCGCCGCCGACGCTGTAGGGGACCGCGAGGGAGTCGCGCACGACGGCCTCGGGCGCCGCCTCGCCCTCGACGAGCGCCGGGAAGAGCTCACGTGCCCGACGGCTCGCGGTCACCACCCGGCCCTCGGCGTCGAGGACGACGACCATCTCCCGGCTCTCCTCGATGAGGACGCGGCCGCGCTCGGCATCGGCGCTCGGCTCCGTTCGGGCCGGTGGGCCCGCGCGGTGGAACAGTCTCTTCACAACTTGTTCACCACTCTTACACCTCGCCTCAGGGCATCATCTAGGGAGACGTGCCGAAGGTTCTCATCATCGAGGACGACGACGTCATCGCGCGCGGGATGGCGAGCCATCTGAACGCTGCCGGGTTCGATCCGCTCTGGGTCAACAAGGGGGAGTCGGGGCTTGCCCGCTTGCGCTACGAGAAGCCTGATGTCTGCGTGCTCGACCTCATGCTCCCAGGCGTGGATGGCTGGCGCGTCATCGAAACGGCGCGCGCCGAGGGGATCGGCACCCCGATCGTGGTCGTGAGCGCGCGCGGCACCGAGCACGATCGCGTGCACGCCCTCGAGATCGGCGCGGACGACTACCTCGTCAAGCCCTTCTCCATGAAAGAGCTCGTCGCGCGCGTGCGCGCGGCCGCGCGGCGGGGAGTCCGCGTCCAGGACGAGAGCCGCGGCGACCCGATCGACGTCGCGGAGCTCAGGATCGACCCGTTGAACGTGCAGGCCTACGTGAACGGGAAGAGCGCCGAGCTGACGCCCACCGAGTTCCGCCTGCTCTACGCGCTCGCCCTCGACCGGGGCCGTGTCGTCACCCGCGACGAGGTCCTGCAGAAGGTGTGGGGACGCCGCCAGACGCATCGCGACCGCACCGTGGACGTCTTCGTGCGCAAGCTGCGGGACAAAATCGAGGCGCTCCAGCCCAGGCACACCTTCATCCAGACGCGGTACGGCGTCGGCTACAAGCTCGAGGCAATCCGCAAGCAGTCGTAGCGGGCCTCGACGCGCCGCGCGGAGGGCTTTAGGATCGCCTCCTCCATGGCGGTTGTCGCCAACCACATGTCGAGCGACATCCTCACTGCCTCCGCGGAGGAGCGGCTGGCCGATGCGGCCAAACGGATGGTGGAGCGCGGCGTCGGGGCTGTGCTCGTCCTCGCCGGCGAGCGGCTCGAGGGGATTCTCACGGAGCGCGACCTCATGAAGGCTGTCGCGGCCGGATACAGCGAGGACGCGAAGGTCGGCGACTGGATGACCCGACACCCCGAAACCATCGAGGCCGAGGACTCGACGGGCCACGCCGCCGCGCTCATGATCCACGGCGGCTTTCGCCACCTGCCGGTCCTGGACGAGGGTCGCGTCGCCGGGATCGTCTCGATCCGGGACCTGATGCGGGTCGCGCTCGAGGATTCTTCTCCGAGAGGGGTCTAGAACGCTCCGCGCCGCCTAACCGCACATCGTCGCTACGTCGACGAGCTCGGCTCCCTCCGCGGCGAGCCCGTCGAGGATGCGCGGCAAAGCCTCTCCGGTCGAATCCGGCCAGGAGTGCAGGAGGACGATCGAGTCATCGCGCGCTCGGATTCCCTCCAGCACTCTTCGCGCGACGGCTTCGGCGTCCGAATCCTCGTGCCAGTCCCGTGGGTCGACGTCCCAGGCGACGTGTACGTAACCCATCTCCTCCAGGCGGCGGAGCACCGCCGCGTCGTCCATGCCAGCGCCGAACGGGCAGCGAAACCACGGTCGGGGGTCGACCCCCGTGACCTCCCGGATCATCGCCTCGGCCTCGCTGACGTCCGTGCGGAAACCCCCCTCGGTGAGCGAGTCCATGGGGGCGTGGTGGTGTGAGTGGTTCCCGATCAGGTGACCCGCCGATGCGATCCTCCGCGCCTCGTCGGGGCTCGAGCGGGCCCAGCGTCCTTGAACGAAAAAAGTGGCGGGCGCGCCCGCATCTGCGAGCGAGGAAAGGATGAGCCCGAGCGCTCGTTCCGTGCACGGACGATCGGGGTGCTCTGTGTCGAATGTGAGGGCGACGCGCACAGCCGTGGCTACTGCGCGAGCGTGACCTTGGTCAGCTGCTCGGGATGGTCCGCATCGAGCCCCCTTGCGCGAGCCAGCGCCGCCGCGAAGAGCTGGCCGGCGACGACGGAGAGCAACGGTGCGAACGCGGGCCGGGGCGGGCGCGGCACGGGAAGCGAGAAGGCCGCGTGCGGGATCTTGGCCGCTGCGCTCCCGCTCGCGACGAGGGTCGCACCGGCGGCTCGTGCGCGAACGGTTGCTTCGATGACCGCCGCGAGCGTCTCGTCGTGCGAGGCAATCGCCCAGACGGGGAACAATGCTTCGATGGCGGCGACGGGCCCGTGCGCAAGGTCGGTGGCGGTCAGCGGCTCCGCGGCGATGCGGCACGTCTCCGTCAGCTTGAGCGCGACCTCGCGTGCGGTGGCGAGCTCGAAGCCGCGGCCGATGACGAACATCCGCTCGACGTAGGTGAAAGCCGGAGCGATCTCGCCGGCGCGAAGGCCGAGCGGGTCGAGCATCTCGGTCATCTGCTCGGTGACGCGCCGGAGACCGTCGGCGATCTTCCGCGCCTTGCCGGCCGCTCCGCCCGCAAGGAGCGCGAGCGAGGCGAGCTGGTTCATGTAGGTCTTGGACGCCGCGACGGATCGTTCCGGCCCGGCCATGAGCGGGAGGGTTGCCTCAGCCGTCTGGGCGAGCGCGGAGCGGGGATCGTTGGTGAGAGCGACGGTGAACGCACCGCGGGCCCGCATCCGCATCACGTACTCGACGACGTCCTGCGTCTGGCCCGACTGCGACAGGGCGATGACGGCCGAGTTCGAGACGTCGAGCTTCGCGTCGTAGTAGGTCGTAAGCGAGATCGAGTCCCACATTGCGGTGAGGCCGGCGAGGACCCCGAACGCGTAGACCCCGTACGACGCCGCCGCGTCCGAGGAGCCGTGGCCGACGAGCCGGATCGGAGCCGGAGCGCGCTTCGCGATCTCCGCGGCGACCGCGTCGTAGTCGGAGGTGCGCTCGAGCAGCCGGCCGATCGCATCCGGCTGACCACGGATCTCGGAGAGGAAGAGGGCTCCCGGACGGCTCATGTCTCGCCGATTCGTTCGCCGGTCTCGAGGTCGAAGACATGAGCCTCGTCGGGCTGAGGCTTGAGCTTGACCCGCGCACCGCGCTCGGGGGCGCTTCGCCAGTCCGTACGCGCGACGAGCTTCGTCGTCTCCCCGGCCACCTCGGCGACGCAGAAGACGTAGGCGTCGGCGCCGACCTCCTCTACGACCTCGACCTCGGCCGGGATGCCCTCCGTTGCGAGATCGAGAGCTTCCGGGCGGAAGCCGACCACCAGTGTCGAGCGCCCATTCGAGGTGGCGCCGGCCGGCACCGGGACACGCTCGCCGCCGAGCCTGACCGCACTGCCTTCGACCGGCAGGGTCAGAAGATTCATGGCGGGCGAACCGATGAAGCCCGCAACGAACGTGTTCACCGGCGCCTCGTAGAGCTCCCGTGGCGGACCGCACTGCTGCACGTGTCCGTCGGACATGACCACGACGCGGTTCCCGAGGGTCATCGCTTCGGCCTGGTCGTGCGTGACGTACACCGTCGTGACCCCGAGCCGTGATTGCAGCGCAGCGATGTCGGCGCGCATCTGCACGCGCAGCTGCGCGTCCAGGTTCGAGAGCGGCTCGTCCATGAGGAAGACCGAAGGCTCCCGGACGATCGCACGGCCCATGGCAACACGCTGGCGCTGTCCTCCCGATAGCTGGCCAGGCTTCCGCTGCAGGTACGGCTCGAGGCCCAGGAGCTCTGCGACCTCGCGGACGCGTCGCGCGCGCTCCTCCTTCTTGATGCCGGCGATTCGAAGGGGGAAGCCGATGTTGGCCTCCACGGTCAGATAGGGGTAGAGCGCGTAGTTCTGGAAGACCATGGCGACGTCACGCTTCTTCGGCGCCAGGTAGGTGACATCGCGATCGCCGATGTAAATGGCGCCGTCGTCCACTTCCTCGAGGCCCGCCAGCATGCGGAGCGCGGTCGTCTTCCCGGACCCCGATGGGCCCACGAGGACGACGAACTCCCCGTCCTCGATGTGCAGGTCGAGGGCGTCCACGGCCGGCGCATCCGTGCCGGGATAGATCTTCGTGGCGTGGTCGAAGCGGACGTCAGCCAACGGACACCCTTTCGGCTCCGCCGGCCGCACGCCCGACCTGCTCACGCGCGCGCGCCTGAGCCTCCGCCGTGGAGCCGAGCGCATCGAGCGCGAGAAGCACGGCGCCAACGATTGGCGGGGAGGAGGAGCGGCGCACGGCGATCGCGGGGCTGACCTTGCGCATCTCTTCCTCGATGCGCTCGAGCAGCCGGCCGTCGCCCGCCTGCAGAAGCCCTCCGCCGAGGAGCAGCTCCACGGGCTGGTCCGTGAGATCGAGCCGTTCCAGCGCCACGCGGGAAAGCGCGACCACCTCGGAGGCGAGGCGGTCGACGATCTCGGCCGCGACGGCGTCGTCCCGTGCCGCCGCGAACACGACCGGGGGCAGCTCCTCGAGGCGGCCCATCGGGATCGTTCCTCGGTGAATCTCCTCGGCGAGCGTGCGCGGGTTGTCCACGCCGAAATAGGCCGGAACGGCCTGCTCGAGGGACGTGCGCGGCCCGCGGCCATCCTCGCTTCTCGCGGCGGCGGAGGTCGCGGCCAGGCCGACGTCGAAGCCGCCGCCCCAGTCACCGGTTGTCGCGCCCAGCGCAGGGAAGCGGGCGTGGCGGCCGTCCGCCGAGACGCCCACGCAGTTGATTCCAGCTCCACAAACCACGGCGATCCCCCAGCCGAGGTCGGTCCCGGCGCGGAGAACGGCGAAGGTGTCGTTGTCGACGAGGATCTCAGCGGCCCAGCCACGAGCCTCAACGGCGGCGCGCAGCTCATCCTCTTCCGCGGGGAAGTCCACTCCGGCCATGAGGAGGGCAGCCGTGTCGGCGAACCCGCCTCCAGGTGGGTGGCCGAGCGCTTCCTCGATGAGGCCTGCGACGATCTCGACGGTCCCCTCGATACTGACGTGGTGTGGAGAGCTCGCGGGTCCGCGCGCGAAGCCGACGAGCTCGCCTTCGTCCGTGACGATCGCGACGTCGGTCTTCGAGTTGCCGCCGTCCACTGCGAGAGCGCGCTTCATGCCGCCGCCTCCGGAGCGAGAGTGGGGAGATGGCCGGCCTCGATGAGCCGCTCGAGGAGGTCGGCCGCGAGGCTCCACTGGCCGATGAGCGGATGTGCGAGAAGCGCCTTGCGAGCCGTCTCGAGATCCCTGGTGACCGCCGCCTCGGCGGTCAAGCGCTCGTAGGAAGCGACATGCTGGGCAAGGCCGAGGAGCTCCGGCGCGAGCGGGGCCTGATTGAGCGGGATCGGGCCGCCGCGCTCCACCCGCGCCGGCACTTCCACGGCGTCGTCGTCGGCGAGGCCGGCGAGCGTTCCTCCATTGCGGAGGTCGACGACATGCGTCTCGCCAGAACCGGCCGCGAGGGAGGCCGCGAGGCCGGTCGCGGCCTCGCTGTAGTAGGCCCCGCCGCGCTGCTCGAGGAGAGCCGGCTTCTCGTTGAGGGCAGGATCCCGGTAGAGCTCGAGCAGCCCGCGCTCGATCTCTATCACCGTCTGGGCGCGCGGCGTTCCCTCCAGCTGCTCCGCGAGTACGGCGTCGTGCTCGTAGAAGTAGTGGAGGTAGTAGGACGGGAGGACGCCGAGCACGGCAACGAGGTCCGGCGAGAGCTCGTTCTCGGCCGCGAGCGCCTCGCCGTGCTCGGCGAGGAGCTCCGGCAGGACGTCGTCGCCGTCGACGCGGACCGCGCGAACCCAGGTCAGGTGGTTGAGACCGACCTGGTCGACGAGCACGCTCTCCGGCTCGACGCCCAGGAGCCCGGCGAACCTCCGCTGGAAACCGATCGCGACGTTGCAGAGTCCGACGGCCCTGTGGCCTGCGTCCAGAAGCGCGCGCGTGACGATCCCGACCGGGTTCGTGAAGTCGATGATCCAGGCGCCGTCGGCGGCGAGCTCGCGGGCCCGGTCGGCGATCTCGAGGACGACGGGCACGGTCCTCATCGCCTTGGCAAACCCGCCGGCCCCGGTCGTCTCCTGGCCGATGCATCCGCAGGCGAGTGGCACCGTCTCGTCGGAAAGCCGGGCGCTTTGGCCGCCAACGCGGATCTGGACGAGAATGAAGTCCGCGCCGTCCAGCGCGCGATCGAGGTCGTCCGTGACGACGAGGTCTCCGTCGAAGCCGGACCGCTCCAGCATTCGGCCGGCGAGGCCGCCGACGACCTCGCGGCGCTCGGCGTCGATGTCCTGGAGGACGAGCTCGCGCACCGGCAGGCGCTCGCGCTCGCGGGCGAGGCCGCCGACGAGCTCCGGGGTGTACGTCGACCCACCGCCGATGACCGCGACCTTCATCCCTTCACCCCCGTGAGCGTGACGCCCTCGACGAAGGCGCGCTGAGCAAGGAAGAAGAGGACGACGACCGGAGCGATGACGATGAGCGTCGCCGCCATCGTCAGGTTCCACTGCACCTGGTGGACCGTCCTGAATTGGGCCAGGCCGACCGAGAGCGTCCAGTTGTCCGGGCTCTCACCCGTGTACAGAAGCGGCCCGAAGAAGTCGTTGAAGCAGAAGAGGAACGAGAAGAGCGCGACCGCCGCGATCGCCGGCTTGGCCAGGCGGAGAACGACAGTCGTAAGGATGCGGAACTCGCCGCAGCCGTCCACGCGCGCGGCGTCGAGGTACTCGTCCGGGATGGTGAGGAAGAACTGCCGCAACAGGAAGATCGAGAACGCGTCTCCGAGAAGGTTCGGCAGGATGAGCGGCCACAAGCTCCCGACGAGGTGGAGCTTCGCCCACATGACGTAGACCGGGATCACCGTTACCTGTGGCGGCAGCAACATGGCGACGAGGACGATCAGAAATGCAGCTTCGCGACCCCGCCAGCGCAGCTTCGCGAGCGCGTACGCGACCGGGATGCTCGACGCGAGGAGGAAGAGCGTCGCGAGCCCGCCGTAGATGAGCGAGTTCAGCGCATAGCGCCAGAGAGGCGCCTCGCTGAAGACGTCGGCAAAGTTCTGGAAGCGGAACGGATGCGGCCAGAGGTCGGGCGAGAGCGCTTGGTCATTCGTCATGAACGCGGTCAGGACGATGAAGACGAACGGCGCGAGGAAGACGAGCGCGGCGGCAATGAGGAAGCTGTGGTCGGCGACCGTCACGAGAAAGCGCCGCCGCCGCACGTTGGCCGGGGGCTTGCGCCGTGTGAAAGTCGGTGGTTGCGCTTTGGCCGTCGCGCTCGTCATCGGACGGCCGGGCCCTGGTAGTGCACCCAGCGGCGCGAGTTGCGGACGATGATGACTGTGACCGCGAAGGCGACCACGAGCAGGAGCATCGCCATCGCGGACGCGTAGCCCATGTTGAAGTAGCGAAAGCCCTGCTGGTAGAGCAGTACGGGATAAAACATGGTCGAGTAGAGCGGGTAGCCGAGCGAGTTGGCGCCCTCCGTCGCGGAGGCGGCCGAGCCCGCGGCAATGGTGCTCGCAACGTAGGCCTGCGTGAAGTACTGCAGCCCTTCGATTACTCCGATCACGATCGCGAAGAGGATCACTGGGCTGATCGTCGGCAGTGTGACCCAGCGCATGCTCTGCCAGCCTCCCGCGCCGTCGAGCTCCGCCGACTCGTACAGGTGCTTAGGCACGTCGATGACGGCGGCGAGGAAGATGATCATGAGGTTCCCGATCCCCCAGAGCCCGAGCAGGACGAGGGACGGCTTCGCCCAGGTCGGCGAATCGAACCAGAGCGGGTCCGGAAGGCCGAGATGGCGGAGGAGGTTGTTCACCGGGCCCGTCGCCGGGTTCAGCAGGTAGACGAAGCCGAGTGTCGCCGCGACGGGCGGGACCAGGGCGGGCAGATAGAAGACGGTGCGGAAGAACCCGATCCCGCGCCGCGCGCGCGAGAGCATGACCGCGACGCCGAAGGCGAAGATGGCGTTCAGCGGCACCGCGACGGCGATGATCCAGAGGGTGTTCGAGATCGCGGTCCGGATGATCGGGTCGCCTGAGAACAGGTAGCGGTAGTTTGCGAGCCCGATCCACTTCGGTGAGGAGAGCAGGTCGTAGTGCGTGAACGAGTAGTACGCCGTCATGACCAGCGGGTAGCCGAAAAAGATCGTGAAGCCGAGGAGCCAGGGGCTCATGAAGGCGAGCACCTGTCCGCGCCGCCGCCAGGCCGCCCGCCGGCGCGCGGAGCGCCGGTCGAGCGGCCGGACGACGGGGAGCTTGGCCTCGGCGGCCCGGCTCACCTCACGGCACCTGCGCGCCGCCTGCGGCCTCGAGCTGGGCGTCGATCTGCTTGTCGAGGTCGGCGAGCCCGGCCTGGAGGTCGTCGACCTTCCCGGCCTGGTACTTCGTCACGAAGGCGTCGACGAGATCCTGGTTCGCGCTGCCCACGAGCGTGATCGGAGTCGTCCTCGTATTCGGGTTCGCGAAGATGTCGAGGAAGATGTTGAACGCCTCGTCCGGCTTGACGTCGGGCGACTCGAGGGCGGCCGTGGTCGTGGGCACGTTGCGAATCCCGTTGGTCATCTTCACGAGAGCGCCCGTGTCGGTGGCCAGGTACTTCAGCAGCTGCCAGGCCTCGTCCTTGTGCCCGGAGGTCTTCGGGATGCCGATGATGCTGCCGCTCGTGTAGCCCGACCCGTAGAGATCGGGCTGGGCGTCGTCGACCGGGAGCGGGGCGGTCCCGAAGTTGAGCTCGGGATGCTCGGACCCGATGAAGGCAACGCGCCACTCGCCGTCGAGGTTCATCGCGAGCTTGCCGCGCTCGAAGGCGTTCTGCGCCGAAAACTCATCGCCCGCGCTCGCCTGCCACCGGACGAGGTTGTCGTAGCCGTACCAGTCGATGAGCTCCTTTTGCCACTCGAGCATGCTCGCCCACCCAGGCTGCGCGGCGAGATTCGACTTGCCCGACTCGTCGACCCAGTCGACGCCCCACTGCGGCGCCCAGTGTGCGGCGATGTTCTCGTAGAAGCCGTCGAAGGGATCGAGACCGACCACCTCGAGCGACCCGTCCGGCTTCCGCACAGTGAGCTTCTTCGCATAGTCCATGAGCTGCGACATGGTCTGCGGCGGGCCGTCGAGGCCGGCCTTCGCGAGGAGATCCTTGTTGTAGTAGAGGCCGTAGACGTCCGCGAGCATGGGGAGCGCGCAGCGGGTGCCCTCGAACTGGCTGTACTCGCGCGGCACCTCGGGGAAGACGTCGTCGCTGAGACCGTCCTGTTTCATGTAGTCGGCGAGGTCGATCCAGGCTCCGTTCGAGCAATAGGCACCCGTGTAGGCGCCCGCGTCGAAGGAGTGGGCCACGTCCGGCGCGTTACCCCCGCGGATCGCGGCGACGATCTTGTCGTCGGAGATCCCGCCGACGACCTTCACGTGGATGTCGGGGTGCGTCTTCTCGAAGTCTGCGACCACGTCCTTCATCACGCCGAGCTCGCGGTCGGTGAAGCCGGTCCAGAAAGTCAGATCCGCAGAGCCCGACGAAGACTCGCTCGACCCGCCGCAGCCGGCGATCACGCTCGCCGAAAGCACCAAGAGCACCAGTCCTGCGATCGCCACGCGTCTCATGCGCCACGTCCTCCTCGGGAGATGGAGTTAGAGAACCTTACGAAAAGCGACTTTCTCACGCCTCATCCCGGCTGTCAACCGAGCAACAACGCGGTTGTGCGTTAGAGTCACTGACGAGATGACCGATCGCGCCATTCCTCCGCTCCTCCGGCGGCTCAACGAGCGCACCGTCCTCGAGACGATACGCCTCGGCGCGCCCATCTCGCGGGCGGAGATCTCCAGGCGTGCCGGAATCTCGAAGCCGACCGTCTCGCTGGCACTGCAATCGCTTCTCGCCGCCGGGCTCGTCCGCGAGTCTC